>NZ_JAYJLP010000002.1:0-256583 GCF_051949055.1 Acinetobacter sp. Brlt_5 | reverse complement strand
TAATTACACTATTTCTCATCATCAAATGAAGCACCTCGCCCAGCCAGTTTTGTATTTTTTGAGGTGATTATTTAGTTATATGAAAATAATTTATGAGACAACTTTAACTTTGGTTGTTTAGAGGTAAATGCTAACTCATCTAGCCCATTTTAATTCCCTAAGCCTCTATTACACTTCATTTATGAATCCAAATATTTATATAGTTATTGAGTGTTTTTTATAGCTTAATTTTGCTTACATAGTGCTTATATAACTTCTGAAAATAAAAAACCACCTACGATTAGTACACGTAAGTGGTTGATTTATATGGTGGGCCCAGACAGACTTGAACTGTCGACCAACGGATTATGAGTCCGCTGCTCTAACCAACTGAGCTATAGGCCCTTTTCACTGAAACTGTTATATATCAACAAGTTCAGGCGCCATGAATACTATCGAAGATTTTTTTAAAATACAAGCCCTTTCAAAATCGCTTGTACAGTAAGACAACAGTTAACCAGAAGCTCAAAAATTAGCAGGAAATTGCACAACATCATCTCATCAAGCATTGCACTGAAACTGCGCTCATATCATGAGAGGTAAATTCGAAATTTATTTTTTTTAAGATAAAAAAGCAATAAATCAATAAAAAATTATACTTTTTTGAAATAACTTTATATCGTGAGTACAAAAACTTATAAAGTATTCGTATTGCTGAAATTTTAAACTCTTTTTGAGTTCAGTGACTTTTCTTTGCGCGATTCGAACACAAGTTCAGCAATAGACCAAAGCACAATCACCATTAAAATGAGCGAAGCAACAATTAGTGCGGTCAAATATGTCATTTTGCTATTCCTGTTGAGGTTAAGCCTAAAGTTGGACATTGGCCTGAACTACGACCCATCTACGACAAAAGTCTAATGCTTAAATTATCTACTGAATAGCTTTTTTTTCACTTTTTTAATAGTAATTTTCTATATACTCATTTATTTTAAGTCTTAATAACTTTTAATTTATATCTAAAAACAATAAGTTGTTAGATTATATTCTGCGGCTAAACAGGTCTTTATTTTTTCTGCACAGTTGCACAAATTAACCCTTGACTCTAAAGCCGAACAAGCACAAATTATGCGCTTTCGTTTGTTTTACTCTGTACCCATGTTAAAAAAATTTATTGGCGAAGCTGCATTTAAAGTTGCCGGATGGAGCTATAACGTCGAACCTGATATTCTGGAAGATAAACAGGTCATTATTGGTTTTGAGCATACCTCGATGCTCGATGCAGTGCTATCACTGGCCATCTTCCAAATTTTCGACATGAAAATTCATACCTTAATCAAGAAAGAATTATTCAAAGGTCCACTTAAACCGGTACTTGAAGCCGTGGGCGGTATTGCGGTTGATCGTAAAGCCAATCAGGACATCGTGGGACAAATGGTGGAGCTGTTCCAGCGCAATGAAAAATTCAATCTGGTGATTGCTCCTGAAGCGACCCGTGCCAAAAATGGTGAAGCACGTAAGCCAATTCGTACCGGTTTCTGGCATATTGCCAAAGCCGCTAATGTGCCGATTGTGCTGATGTATGCCAACTCTAAAACCAAGCAAGGCGGGATTTTTGGTAAAATTTATCCAACCGACCTGGCGCATGATCTCGCGCTGATCAAACAGCTCTATAAAGAAAACACCGGATTGGATATTATTATTCCAGACGTGAAAACAGCGTAAATTTTTCAGTTAAAACTTAAAACCCTGCCCTTTTTTCAGAAAAAGGGCTTATGGTAGAATCTGTGCAATTCGATCGGCATACAGCCAATCTACAAGGAGCATATTTCGCATGGCGGGTCATTCCAAGTGGGCCAATATCAAGCATCGTAAAGCCAAACAAGATGCTAGTCGTGGTAAGTTGTTTACCAAATACATTCGTGAACTGACAACTGCTGCTAAACTCGGCGGTCCGGATGCAGGGAGCAACCCTCGCTTACGTGCTGTAGTCGAAAAAGCATTATCAGTCAACATGACACGTGATGTGATTAACCGTGCGATTCAACGTGGTGCTGGCGGTGAAGATAACGATGACTTAAAAGAAGTCACCTATGAAGGTTATGGTGTCGGCGGTGTGGCCGTGATTGTTGAAACCATGACTGACAACTTAAACCGTACCGTACCAGACGTTCGTCACTGCTTCTCTAAAACCGATGGTAACTTAGGCACCAACGGTTCAGTGGCCTTCTTATTCACCAAACGTGGTGAAATTACGTTTGAAGATGTGTCTTTAGAAGATCAGATCATGGACGTGGCATTAGAAGCCGGTGCAGAAGATATTGAAGTCTCTGAAGATGAAATTCTGGTGATTACCACTCCAGAAACGTTTGGTACCGTTCAGGATGCTTTAGCAGCAGCAGGTTTAAAATCTGACAATGCTGAAGTGGTGATGAGCCCATCAACCAAAGCTGAAATCACCGACATCGACCAGGCTAAAAAAATCATGAAAATGATTGATATGCTTGAAGATCTAGATGATGTTCAGAACGTTTATACCAACGTTGAATTCTCTGATGACGTTTTAGCTGCCTTAGATGCTTAAAACTTACAGATAAAAAACGCGCTCATCTGGCGCGTTTTTTATTTCTTAGAAATTAAACTTTATTGAGCAAATTCGAGCAGTTTAAAACATTATATTCTTTAATCACGAAGCTCGAATGCAGCGCCACCACATGGTCAATTTTACCAATGCGTTTGAGTAAAATGTCACTGTAGTTTTCCATATCCCGCGCAATCACTTCTACAATAAAGTCAGCGGTTTGCCCGGTCACCAAAAAGGCATTAATCACTTCGGGAATATTTTCCAGTTCTTCCAGAAACTTGGCAAAGGTATCGGTATCATGTTTACTCAGCGACACCTGCAACAGGACATGCAGACTAAAGCCGAGTTTCTGGTAATTAATTTCCCGTTTTAAACCTGAAATAATATTATGATCAATCAGGCTTTTAATCCGGCGATGCACCGAACTCACCGACAAATTCACCCGCTCCGACAATTCATTTAAATTGACATCTTCATGACTTAAAATTTCAAGAATATGCTTATCAAAGCGATCCAGTTCCATTTTTATACTCTTTTTAACAGGCAATGACACTTTATAATTTTAGCCGAATCAGCCCCACAACAATATTTATTTCTCATTATTTTTTCATCTATTGAAATTTTTTTTCAAGATATGATGTGCAGACACAACTGAAGCCTAACTGATCAGGCGTCTGCCATTTATCTTGATCTTTTAAAAACAGATAAACGGTCAGCCTCAATAAACCGCTGTTTTCTCAAAAATTTCATTCTCTATGCTGCGTTAAAATTGCCTTCTCTGCCCAAATGCGGCTAATTCCAGACCGTTCATCTTTTACAAGTGTATACAAATAGATTAAAAAAGATGCGTTTCAACACCAGCAAAACAAAAACATAAGAACACAAGGAATCGTCTTCCTGGCTTTTAAATCTTTCAATTTGCTGAAAAGCAAGCTCAGCCCGGTTTTAACTGTCGAAACCCAAACCAGCAGCTTTTTCAGTGGCATCAGCTCGACCTTGTCGAACTGGTTTGGACAACTCACCAGCCCCTCTACCCCAACCCTCGACAGCTTATTGCAAAGTCTGTTGTCTGGAAACAGCCTGGACAGCAGCAGTCTTAGCAATTTAATCAGCCAGTTTACAGGAAGTAATAGCGGCAGTTTGGATATTTCTAGCCTGATTAATCAACTGACCCAAGCCAATGGGGGCAGTTTTGATCTGGGCTCAATTAGTAATTTAATCGGTGGTCTGATTGGCGGTGATACTGCTGATCTGGATTTTGAAGCCATCAGCCAGCTGATTGGTGGCTTGATTGGCGGTAATACGGGCGACCTGGATATTGGTACCATTGCTGACCTGGTCGGTGGTCTCATCGGCGGTGGTGCCGGCGACTTTGATATTGGCGCAATCGTAGAACTGGTGAGCGGCCTGATGGGTGGTGGTTCGGATGATCTCGACATCGCAGCGATTACTGAATTGGTTGGTGGGTTGATTGGCGGCGGTACGGGTGACTTTGATATCGGTGCAATCGTAGAGCTGGTAAGCGGTCTGATGGGTGGTAGTTCAGGCGATCTCGATATTGCAGCGATTACTGAATTGGTTGGTGGGTTGATTGGCGGCGGTGCTGGTGATATTGATATTGGCGCGATTGCCGGATTAGTCAGTGGATTAATCGGTGGTGGTTCAGGCGCTATCAACATTGCAGCGATTTCTGAATTGGTTGGCGGTTTAATTGGTGGTGGCGCTGGCGACTTTGATATTGGTGCAATTTCAGAACTGGTCGGTGGCTTAATCGGTGGTAATACGGGTGAAATTAACCTTGAAACGATTTCTGAACTGTTTGAAGGACTCATCGGCAATAACACCGGTGATCTGAACCTTGAAACACTGACCCAGTTATTTGAAGGCTTAACAGGTGGCAGCAGTGAGTTTGACTTAAGTGCCTTACTTGGCGGTCTCCCAGACATCGGCAGTGGTTTTGATTTAGGTGGCTTACTGGAAGGTCTGACTGACGGTGGCACAGACTTTGACCTAGGCAATCTTACTGACAGCTTGGGCGATGCATTTGGTTCAACTGACTTTAATCTGGAAGATCTGTTACAAGGCGCCAGTACAGGAGCAGACAGCAGTCTGAGTCTGGACAACCTGTTACCTGAACTTCAAGAAGCTCTGCAATCGACCAGTACAGAAAGCAGTAGCAGCAACTTTGACCTGCTCAGCCTTGCGCCGCAACTGCCTGCAATTGATCTGGATTCATCTACCCCATTCATTTAATGGATTTGATAAAGTCATAAAAATACGCGCTACAGGCGCGTATTTTTTATGGTTGCCGTTTAGATACCGCGCCAGTCCACACGGGCATGACGCTCGGTCTGATAAATTCTCAGTACATATTGCCCTAAAGGTAAATCACTGAGTTCCTGTTTAAATTGCAGGAATTGTTCGGACAAGGTTTCGCCCTGCTCTTTTTCCCACGGTGTATCCTGAATTTCCAGAATCGGAGCCAGCATGGAACAGACCGCAATATCCGCCAGGCCTAAACGCTCACCGACAAAATATGCGCCGCCATTGGCTATCAGACGCTGGTTTAATTCGGCTATTAAACGGCGCATTTCCCGTTCCGATTCATCAACCTTGTCCTGATCCAGCTGATAGCCTTTGGAAATCAGCATCTTCATAATCGGTTTGGAGTATTTTTCAAATTGACGTAAATAACCTTTTTCACCAATCAGCAAATCTAAAGGCTGCTCACTTTCAGATAAAGTATGTGCCAAGCCCCAGCGACGAACGTGATAGCCCAGAGTCGAGGCCAACTGGTCAATCTCCAGTGCTTCATTGCGCTGTGTCGGGTCTGGGCGTAATAAGGTATGCTCCGGATACACCTCATCTAAATACAGGGCAATTTGGGTACTGTCCGCAATCCATTGATCCTGATCGCGTAAAATCGGCAGCTTGTTTTGTCCGGTTTTTAGCTTGGCAAAAGCACGATGCACACCCGGAATTAAGTTCTGCGCGTTATAATCCAGTTCCTTATGATCCAGCAACCAGCGTGCTTTTTCACAAAAATGAGATAAAGGAAACTGGTACAAAATACGCATATCTTCTCCGTCAATTTTTATTTTTTGTTCAATAATTTGAACAGCCAACATCCATTGGCTACTTTAGTCATACTGCTACTGAAAAACAATGCGCTTTTTATTCAAAAATCGCCGGTATTCGGCCAAACGCTTCATCAAGCGTATCTAGGCCAGGCTATCCTGTTTAAAAATCAACAAAGATACGGCACGCATTACCCACCATCCGCAGCACATATTTCAGAAATATGCTTTTTCAACAAACATCCCCGCCATGACCTGACTTTATGCTGGCTTTCATGTAAAATCAGCGACAATTTTTGAATAACACTTTGTGAGTCATTTCATGGGTTTTAATTGTGGTATTGTAGGTCTGCCTAACGTTGGTAAATCGACTCTTTTCAACGCCTTAACCAAAGCTGCAATTGCTGCTGAAAACTTCCCGTTCTGTACCATTGAGCCAAACACCGGTATTGTGCCGGTGCCGGATGCGCGTTTAGACAAACTGGCGGCCATTGTAAACCCACAACGTGTCCTGCCGACCACCATGGAATTTGTGGATATCGCCGGTCTGGTTGCAGGTGCTTCAAAAGGTGAAGGTCTGGGTAACCAGTTCCTGGCCAACATCCGTGAAACTGACGCGATTGCTCACGTGGTGCGTTGTTTTGAAGATGAAAACGTCATTCACGTCAATGGTAAAATTGACCCGCTGGACGATATTGCCACCATCAACACTGAACTTGCGCTGGCAGACTTAGAAACGGTATCGAAAGCCGTGACCCGTTTAACCAAAACAGCCAAAGGCGGTGACAAAGAAGCGGTTGCGACCAAAGCCGTTTTAGAAAAAATCCTGCCATTACTGGATGAAGGCAAACCGGCACGTGCAGCCAATCTGGACGATGACGAACGTAAACTGATTCGTGGTTTTGGTTTATTAACCTTAAAACCAACCATGTATATTGCCAACGTGGCGGAAGATGGCTTTGAAAACAACCCGCACTTAGATGCAGTACGTGAACTGGCAGCAGCTGAAAATGCGATTGTAGTACCACTCTGCAACCAGATTGAAGCCGAAATTTCATTATTAGAAGATGATGAACGTGCTGAATTCTTAGAAGCGATGGGTATGGAAGAACCTGGCCTGAACGTGGTCATCCGTGCAGGTTATGGCTTACTCGGCCTACAAACTTACTTCACTGCCGGTGTGCAGGAAGTACGTGCCTGGACGGTGAAAGTCGGTGCAACCGCTCCACAAGCAGCAGGTGTGATTCACACTGACTTCGAAAAAGGCTTTATCCGTGCTGAATGTGTGGCCTATGATGACTTCGTACAATACAATGGCGAAGCTGGTGCCAAAGAAGCAGGTAAATGGCGTTTAGAAGGTAAAACTTACATCGTACAGGATGGTGATGTTTTACACTTCCGTTTTAACGTGTAATCGCCTGATATCAATGAAAAACCCTCAAATATTTGAGGGTTTTTTTATACTCTTTTTTTTGAAGAGCAATCTTTGGCTCACCACAGTTTAAGCAAGAAAATTAATCAATCAGCGAACCGATCTTGATGTCTTCTTTGATTTACTGAGATGTTATTGAATTCCCTAAGCTTCCAGTTTTCGAAAGCGCTTAATTTCAGTGCACTCCTCCGCACTACAAGTGCTCATCAATTCCAGAACTGCACCAGAATATTACAAGGTTGAGGGTGTAGTGTAATTGCTGTTCTGATTGCGAAGATCAATTCAATACGGCGCCGCCATTAAAAAAGCGGAGCCAGAACTCCGCTTTTCAATACTTCAGGATGCTGTCGCAATCGCATTGCCCTTTTGTTTGGGATCGGTATTGCCCAGTTCCGGATGGGCAATTGCATCGGCACATTGCTGTTTATCGCGTTCATAATCGGCCTGTTTCTGGCTTACTGCTGCGCTACTTTCTAACGTCGCACGCGCCCAGATTTCCAGGCTGGTGAGTGCTTTACGGCATAAAGCATATTTACCTTCGGTGACTGAATCGGTCATTTTGACGTTAATGCGCCATTCGGTGCTTAACTGGCGCGCCGGTTTGCGTACATTATCTTCAATTAAATTGCGCTGTTTGCGATAAACATAAGGTTCCACCTCATTCATCAGCTTCCAGGCCGCTTCTGCATACGCCGTTGCATCATTGGTCAGTTTCGGTGCAGGTTTAATTTCCGGCTTTTCACCGGACTGATCGCCCCCACAGGCCTGTAATAACAGGCTACTGCCCAGTACAGTTGCAACCACAAATTGACGTGTTTTGAACATCCACATATCTGGCTCGCTTCAACAAACATTTCGGCACTATGCTAGTGAATTCGGGTACAATACACAATCATCATTTGACTCCTTGTTCAACTCTCCTTCAGGTGTGTCGTGTCTGAACACAAAACGCTTTCCACACAGCCAGCCGGTTTTTGGCAAGGCGCTAAAGATAGCCAAGCCATTATTTTTACTTATCTCCCCGTTTCTTTTGCATTTGGCGTTTCGGCGACCCAATTCGGTTTTAGCGCCTGGGAAGCCCTGTTTTTATCCTGCACCATGTATGCCGGTGCCAGCCAGTTTCTGGTGGTGGCCCTGTTAGGCAGCGGCACCTCCATCTGGATGACCGCCCTGACTGTCATTGCACTGGATATTCGCCATCTGCTCTATGGCCCGGCCTTAACCAACCTGATTCAGGACCGGCTCAATTTAAAGAAAACCGCGATCTGGGCCTGGGGCCTGACCGATGAAGTCTTTGCTTCTGGCATGATCAAGCTGTCGCAGCGCCGGCAACAATGGTCGGAATCCTGGATGCTCGGCTTAAGTCTGTTTAGCTGGATGTCATGGGCGCTCGGTTCTTTACTGGGCGGTCTGTTTGCCGATCAGGTCAGTCAACTGCCGCAGTTTTTACAAGCCGCACTAGATTTCTTGTTACCAGCCCTGTTCCTGAGCTTCCTGCTGGCCGCCTTTGAGAAAAAACATACCTTTGTGGTCAGTGTGACTTTGGTGGTATCTGCCATCGCCTGCTATTTCATTGACCTGTCCGCTGCCATCTTTATTGGTATTTTATCGGGCATTTTTGCAGGTCTGTTCAAACACTATATCTTAAAACAACCGGATGATGCATACGCAGGAGGCTCACATGAATCTTGAAATTATTCTGGTCGGGATTGTGGTCGGCATCGCCAATTTTGCTTCACGCTTTGGACCGTTTTTTGTGATTCAGAAGTTTCAGCAGGACTCACAAAAACGGGGTGCCCTCTGGCTAAAGATTGCTTTGGGTTCAATTGGTATTGCCGCAATCAGTTCAATGCTGGTGGTCGCGACCTTGCCACCGTTACTGGAAACGCCCAATAAAAGTTTTGCCATGCTGGTCGGATTTATAGTGCTGGCCGGGCTGTATTTTAAATACAAGAAAATTGTACCGGCCACCTTGACTGCGGCCGTGACCTATGGCCTGATTTATACCTATATTCCATTTTCCTTCTAGGTTTTGACTTCAACACCAGACCCATTGACGCAGTGCTGCAGTTGTGCTGCGTTTTCAACACTGTATTTCCTCTTGCCCACTGCGTCTAAAAATTGTTGGACAAAATCACGATTTTCTCCGAATCGGCACTAACATCGCGGTGCAGTTCTGCTATGCTAAAAGCCCATAAAATCAAGCATGGATGAATTACATGAGCGTGACGATTGGTACTCCTCTTCAAGCTTCGGCATTTAAAGTATTGCTATTGGGTTCAGGAGAATTGGGGAAAGAGGTGGTGATTTCTTTACAGCGTTTAGGTGTAGAAGTGCATGCCGCCGACCGATATGATCATGCCCCTGCCATGCAAGTGGCGCATCATGCCCATACCATTAATATGGCCGATCCTAACGCACTGAAACAGCTGATTGCTCAGGTGCAACCGCATCTGATTGTGCCGGAAATTGAAGCCATTGCCACAGAAGTGCTGCTGGATATTGAAGCGCAAAACGTTGCTACCGTGATTCCATCAGCCAAAGCAGTCAATCTGACCATGAACCGCGAAGGCATCCGCCGTCTAGCTGCAGAAGAACTGGGACTGCCAACCTCTGCCTACCGTTTTGCCGACTCTCTGGAAAGCTTCCGCGCAGCCTGTGATGATATTGGCTATCCAAACTTTGTGAAGCCGGTGATGTCCTCCTCAGGCAAAGGCCAATCCCGGGTAAAAAGCTTTGATGAAGTCGATGCCGCTTGGGACTATGCGCAAACCGGTGGCCGTGTGAATCAGGGCACCGTGATTGTTGAATCGCAGATTGATTTTGATTTTGAAATTACCCTACTCACGGTACGCTCTAAACATCCAGAAACTGGTGAAATTGAAACCTCATTCTGCGACCCGATTGGCCATCGTCAGGATGCCGGTGATTATGTCGAAAGCTGGCAGCCACAACCAATGAGCAGCCAGGCCTTAGCAGAAGCCAAACGTATTGCCCACAAGGTTACCAGCGCACTTGGCGGCTGCGGTATTTTTGGGGTAGAACTGTTTGTCAAAGGCGATCAAGTGTGGTTTAGTGAAGTATCACCTCGTCCACACGATACCGGTTTAGTCACGTTGGCCTCACAATACCAGAGTGAATTCGAATTACATGCCCGTGCGATTCTCGGCTTGCCAGTGAACACGGCGCGTCATAGTGTGGCTGCCAGTGCAGTGATTTATGCCGGTGTGGATGACCAGAACCTGTCATTTTCTGGCTTGAATCTTGCTTTAGCTCACCCGGATACTGATTTACGTCTGTTTGGCAAACCGGAAGGCTTCAAGCGTCGCCGCATGGGTGTGGCCACCGCCCGCGCAGAAACCACTGAGCAGGCACGTGAGCTGGCTTACGCTACTGCACAAAACGTCAGTGTCAATCAAAACTAGTCGCACAACACGGAACGCTGTTCATGATCAACACCTTACCCTTGCTGAATTACGTAAAAAGTAACCATGACATTCAGGCCATTAATCAGTGGCGAAGTGATGTTGAACATCAGCTGGGGGAATGTTTTGAAAATGGACATTCGATCCGTGACATTATTCTGGCGCGCTCCAATTTTATTGATGAGGCGCTAAAATTCCTGTGGCAACATGCCGGACTGGACCAGACCGATTTAGGCCTGTTTGCGGTGGGCGGTTATGGCCGCCGCGAAATGTTGCCCTATTCCGATGTCGACATCATGATCCTGTCAGAAGATGAAATCTCGCCGGAACAGGAAAAGCTGATTTCAACCTTTATTTCATCGCTGTGGGATGTCGGTAATTTCAAACCCGGCATTAGCGTGCGTACCATTCAGGATTGCGTGATTCAGGCCACCAATGACCTGACTGTGGCCACCGCTTTAATTGAAGCACGACTGATTATTGGCAATGAACATCTGGCCAAATGGCCACGCCGGATTGTGTCGCAAACCTGGACCGATAAAACCTTTTTTGATGCCAAGATGGAAGAGCAAGCCAAACGCTATGCTCAGCACAACCATACCGAAAGCAATTTAGAGCCGGATATTAAAACTGCACCGGGTGGCATCCGCGATATTAACCAGATTGGCTGGATTGCCAAACGGCATTTCCGTGTCAACCGTATTTATGATCTGGTGCATCTGGGTTTTATTTCCGAGTTTGAGCTGGGCGTACTGGAAGAAGCCGAAAGTTTCCTCTGGGAAATTCGCCATTATTTGCACCTGCTGACCAAACGCGATGAAAACCGCCTGCTGTTTGATTATCAGCGTGATATTGCAGCCAAGTTCGGCTATGTCCGTGAAGAAGGCAAATCACCCAATTATCCGATTGAACAGTTCATGAAGCGTTATTACCGCACCGCGCAGCAGGTGTCGACGCTAAATGAAATGTTACTGGCCTATTTTAATGAATCGGTGATTACCCCGCGCCTGCCGCAATATGAACGCCAGATTGAAGAAATTAATGAAAACTTCAAACTGGTCGATGGCAAACTGGCGGTGCAGCATCACAAGATTTTTTCTGAAAAGCCCAGTGCGATTCTGGAAATTTTCTATCTGCTGGCCAATCGTCCTGAAATTACCGGGATTCGTGCCCGCACCTTACGCCTGCTGACCCTGGCTGCCAAACGGATTGACCGCGATTTTCGTGATAATCCAGTCCATCAGGCGCTGTTTATGGCGATTTTACGCTCGCCGTACCGTTTATATGACACCATGGTGGCAATGAAACGCTATGGTGTATTGGGCAACTATATTCCGGCTTTCGGGCAAATTACCGGCCTGATGCAATATGACCTGTTCCATATTTATACCGTCGATGCGCACACCCTGCTGCTGATTCGCAACCTGAACCGCTTTAAAGAACCGGAATTTGCCAAAGATTTTCCGGTGGTCAGCTCGGTGTTCCAGCGTCTGGCGCGTCGTGACATTGTCTATCTGGCCGCAATTTTCCATGACATTGCCAAAGGTCGTGGTGGCGATCATAGTGAACTTGGCGCCGCCGATGCGATTGCCTTCTGCCGCACGCATGGCTTTACCGAACGTGAATGCAATCTGGTGGCCTGGCTGGTGCAAAACCACCTGCTGATGTCGGTCACTGCACAGAAAAAAGATATTTCCGATCCGGATGTGGTCAAAGCTTTCGCCGAACTGATGGGCGATATGGAACATCTGGATTATCTGTATACCCTAACTGTGGCCGATATTAACGCCACCAATCCAACCTTATGGAACACCTGGCGCGCCTCGCTGATGCGCCAGCTATACACCCATGCCCGTGATGTGATCCGTTCCGGCCTGGGTCGTCCGGTGGATTATCAGATGCTGATTGAAGACACCAAATTTGCGGCCAGCGAATTACTGGTCGAGGATTTCTCGCTGGAAGAAGTGGAAAAAGTCTGGCAGGAACTGGGCGATGAATACTTCCTGAAAGAAACCGCCGATGAAATTGCCTGGCATACCCGCGCCATCTTGCAGCACAGTGACAATCCGGCACCTTTAGTACTGATGCGCGCTCATCGTAAATATGCCCAGGATGCCGTGCAGATCTTTATTTATACTCAGGATCAGCCAAACCTGTTTGCCACCACCGTGGCGATTTTAGACCGCATGAATCTGGATGTGCAGGACGCGCGGATTATTACCGCCACCAAAGCCTTTAGTTTAGATACTTATGTGGTACTGGATCGTTTTGGTACCCTGCTGACCGATGCCGAGCGTCAGGACACCGTGATTCAATCACTGGTCACTGCATTAAGCCAGTCAGACAAATATCCGGGGCTGATGCAGCGCCTGATTCCGCGCCAGCTGCGCCATTTTGATATTGAAAATACTGTCGACATCAGCCTGAATGCCGCACTCAACCAGAACATGGTGGAAATTGCGACACTTGACCAGCCGGGCTTACTTGCCAAAGTCGGCGGCTTGTTTATGATGCAGGGGCTGGATATTCATTCTGCTAAAATTGCCACCCTAGGCGAACGTGCCGAAGATATTTTCTTTGTCACCAAAAAAGATGGCGCGCCCATGAATGCAGAAGAAGCCAAAAGCTTTGCGGCCAAATTAAAGGCAGCACTTGATGAAGCCTCAAATCAGGTGTGCCAACATTAACATCAACCTATCGGTAACGATTACATGAACTCAAGTTTGTCTTTATTGCACCCTTATCCATTTGAAAAGTTAAACCGACTTTTTCAGGATATACAACCGGCCGATTTACCGCTGATTCCCCTCTCAATTGGAGAACCGAAGCACCCGGCACCGGAATTTGTAAAACAGGCCATTATTGACAACTTCCAGCATTTATCGACTTACCCGAACAGCAAGGGTCTGCCTGAATTACGCCACAGCATTGCCCAGTGGCTAAGTCGCCGTTTCAAGCTGAACAGCATCAGTGCAGATCACCATGTTTTACCGGTTTCAGGTACCCGTGAAGCGATCTTCTCTTTTGTACAGGCACTGGTGAAACGTGAAGATGCACCGTATGTGGTGATGCCAAACCCGTTTTACCAGATTTATGAAGGCGCAACCTTACTGGCCGGGGCCAAGCCGTATTTCATTAACTGTACCGAAGACAACCAGTATTTAGGTGACTTTGATGCCGTACCAGCCGAAGTCTGGGAAAAAACCGCGTTGCTATTTGTCTGTACGCCGGGCAACCCGACCGGTGCGGTACTGTCCAAAGACCAGTTTAAAAAGCTGATTGCACTGTCCGATCAATACGGTTTTGTAATTGCCTCAGATGAATGCTATTCAGAACTGTGGTTTGATGAAGCACCGACTGGCCTGCTCGAAGTTTGTGCCGAAATAGGCCGCGACGACTATAAAAACTGCGTGGTTTTCCATTCCCTGTCCAAGCGCTCCAATCTGCCGGGGATGCGTTCAGGCTTTGTTGCCGGCGATGCCGATTTACTGAAACCGTATTTGCAATACCGTACCTATCACGGTGCAGCCATGCCGGTACAGCATCAACTGGCCTCTATTGCGGCTTGGGATGATGAGCAGCACGTTGAAGACAACCGCGTGCAATACCGCGCCAAATTTGACTTGTTCCAAAGCGAGCTGGGGCAACTACTCCCTTTACAAAAACCGGATGCCGGTTTCTATTACTGGCTCAAAGTTGATAATGATGAAGCCTTTGCCAAAATGCTGATGGAAAAAGCGCATATTAAAGTGTTGCCGGGCCGGTATTTATCGCGTGAAACCGAGCAAGGTAATCCGGGTGAAAATCATGTCCGTTTAGCCTTGGTGGCCGATATCGCCCAGTGCGAACAGGTGATTCAACGCCTCAAAGCGATTTTGTAGGTGCTGATATTAAAAAATCCACTCTATTGAGTGGATTTTTCATTTTAGGCAGGACTAAACACTGTTTGCATGGATGAGGATCATCCCCAAAATTAAAGCTGATGCTGAAGTCGCTTGTCCTGTATTAACCTTGTAAAGCCTGTTCAATCTCCTGTTCCAATGCATCCGGCTTGGTGGTTGGTGCATAGCGATTCAGCACTTTGCCATCTTTACCAATTAAAAACTTGGTAAAGTTCCACTTGATGCCGTTGCCCAAAATGCCTTTGCTGTTATTGGTTAAATAACGGAAAATTGCGTGTGCTTCCGGGCCTTTGACATCGACCTTGGCAAACATAGGAAAGCTGACCCCATAATTTTTCTGGCAAAAGGCCCCGATCTGCTCATTGGAACCGGGGTCTTGGCCACCAAACTGGTTACAGGGAAAGCCGAGCACCTCAAAGCCTTGGGGCTTATATTTTTCATACAGCTTTTCCAGTCCGGCAAACTGCGGGGTAAAACCGCATTTGCTGGCGGTATTCACCACCAATAAAACCTTGCCTTCATAATCGGCAAATGATTTATTTTTCCCATCTAACAACTCAGCCTCAAACTGATAAATGTTGGTCATGGATAGGTTTCCTCATCACTTTTTTCTTGTGTTTTTAGTTCTAATGACGCCGAGTTGACGCAATAGCGCAAGCCGGTCGGTTGCGGTCCATCATCAAAAACATGGCCCAAATGTGCATCACAATGATGACAGACAATTTCGGTACGCACCATGCCATGCGACTGATCGTTATGTTCTTCCACGACCCCCGGGGCAATTGGACGGTAGAAACTTGGCCAGCCACTGCCGCTGTCGTATTTGGTGTCGGAAGAAAATAAGGCTTCTCCACAGCAACGGCACACATACACCCCATCCTGTTTGCTATTCCAGTATTTCCCTGTAAAGGCCGGTTCGGTTCCTTTTTGTCGTGTAATCCGAAACTCTTCTGGTGATAACTCTCTTTGCCATTCTCGGTCTGTTTTATTGAGTTTTCCCATCACTAACTCCTTTAAATCTTTGACATTCAATGTCATGCTTCAGTACTTCCATATTTACGCTAGAGCTTGCAAAATATCTAGCTAAATTTCAGTATAGATTGTGATAATTGCGTAATCTATTTTTTGCTAACAGAAACATATAATTGGATGGAATTATGTCCACAGGTAACACGACTCCTCGCGAAATTAAAAAATCCTCAAAACTCGAGCATGTATGCTACGACATTCGCGGACCTGTGTTACGAGCGGCCAATGAAATGGAAGAGGCCGGCCATAAAATTATTAAACTGAATATTGGTAACCCCGCCCCCTTCGGCTTTGAAGCCCCACAGGAAATTATTAACGATGTGGCGCTGAACCTGCCGAATGCAGTCGGTTATACCGACTCCAAAGGGATTTTCCCGGCACGTAAGGCTATTTGCCAGTATTATCAGCAAAAAGGCATTTTTGACCTGCACGTTAATGATGTCTATATCGGCAATGGCGTGTCTGAGCTAATCGTAATGGCCATGCAAGGCCTGCTGGATGATGGCGATGAAATGCTAATTCCAATGCCGGACTATCCACTATGGACGGCGGCGGTTAATCTGTCGGGTGGTACGGCCATTCACTATAAATGTGAT
The DNA here is from genome assembly GCF_051949055.1 of Acinetobacter sp. Brlt_5. Lineage (NCBI taxonomy): Bacteria > Pseudomonadati > Pseudomonadota > Gammaproteobacteria > Moraxellales > Moraxellaceae > Acinetobacter > Acinetobacter sp. Brlt_5. The sequence continues at coordinate 240,559 of NZ_JAYJLP010000002.1, read as the reverse complement.
GAAGAAAATCACTGGTATCCAGATCTGGCCGATATGGAAAGCAAAATCACACCCAATACCCGCGGTATTGTGATTATTAACCCGAACAACCCGACCGGTGCAGTTTATCCACGTCATGTGCTGGAACAGATTGTCGCGCTGGCAAAAAAATATGATCTGATTTTATTTGCCGACGAAATTTACGACAAAATCGTGTATGACGGCATTGAACATGTGTCGGTTGCAGCCCTGGCTGGTGATCAGCTGTGTATTTCATTCAACGGTTTATCTAAAGCCTACCGTATTGCCGGCTACCGTTCTGGCTGGATGGCCATTACTGGCGACCGTTCACGCGCAGCCGACTATATTGAAGGTCTGGACATGCTGGCCTCTATGCGTCTGTGTGCCAACCATCAGGCGCAATATGCGATTCAGACCGCGCTTGGTGGCTATCAGTCAATTAATGACCTGATCCGTCCGGGTGGCCGTCTGTATGAACAGCGCAATATTGCCTGGGAAATGCTGAACGAAATTCCGGGTGTGTCTTGCGTCAAGCCAGAAGGTGCAATGTACTGCTTCCCGAAACTGGACCCAAATGTCTACGCCATTGAAGATGATGAAAAACTGATGCTGGATTTCCTGAAAGCCGAGAAAGTGCTACTGGTTCAAGGCACCGGCTTTAACTGGCCAACCCCAGATCATTTCCGTGTGGTGTTCCTGCCAGCTGAAAATGAATTACGTGAAGCGCTTAGCCGTTTAGGCCGCTTCCTGGCGAAAATCCGCTAAGCTGAAATACAATAAAAAAAGCCGTGACCAATTCACGGCTTTTTTATGCAAACGGGAAAGATTAAAGCGATTTCAGCGGATTGCCGTATTGCTGTAAATAGGCCTGCCCCAGCGCTTCCGAACCTTTAAAACTGAGATGATCATCATCCTGATTTCGATACAGCGGCGTCCCCTCGACACTTAAATCACATTGCTTCGCATCACACAGCACCTTGGTCGGCTCGACCACAATCAGTTGTGGATACTGCTGCTGCAATTCATTCATCCACTGATAAATTGGTGCATTGCTCTGCTGGAATTCATCTGCCGACACCGCGCATTCACGCTCAATCCCCAGCCATTCACGGCGTAATGAACAATTGGCCTGATCCGGATCAATCACCGGAACATCCATCAGCATCACTACATACTCGCTGCTGGCCAGTGCACTATCCACCGCAGCCTGTAAACCGGCAAAATAACTGTCTAAATGATTCGCGGCCTGACTGCCCTCTTCTGCGCTCGGATGCAGATCATGCCCGGCATCCAGATACTGGCTAAAGGCAGCTGACATCACCACAAACTGATAATGATGCTGTTTTAAATGCGCCTCAATTGCGTCATTGCGGGCTTGAAAGGCAGCCACTTCATGCTCACCACGGCCACGCTGGACACCCGGTAAATAAATAGTGGTGTCCTGAGTGCTGTCATAACCGCGCAGTCCAGCATCTTTGGCCCAGACATCCAGCAGTCCGGTATAGCTGTTGGCATGTGAATCACCAATCAGCATAAAATCAATCTGCGGTTTTTCCACACCCAGCACACAGTCTTGCGGATTGGCCAGCGTTCCAGGATTGGGAAAGCTGTGACATTTCTGCCGGATGCCATGCGCAAACGAATTTAAGGCTGCCATCTGGTTTTGCACTTGCGGACTTAGCCGCTCCGGAAAACCCTGATGCTGACTGACCAGCTGCGCCACGCCAATAAAACAGAGTGCCGGCGCCACAAAACCGCTCAGAATGACCTTGTAATTGGCAGCCATCACAAAACCTTTGCTCGGCTGTTCAATATAACGATAAGTCAGATAGGCCAGCGCGATACTAAGCAGCACCATAGCCAGCTGATAACCGGCATTAACCGGCAGCATATAGATACTGAACAGTACAATTACCGGCCAGTGCCATAAATATAAAGGATAGGAAATTTTGCCCATCCAGAGGCTAAAACGGTTGGTCAGTACCACATTCTGCGACTGCACGCTCTGGCCGATATAAATAATCAAGGCCGTTGCCAGACATGGAATCAGCGCCATTGCGCCCGGAAATGGTGTGGCATGATCCAACCACATTGCCGTGCCTAACAACAGCGCCAGACAACTCCAGACCAGCGTTTGCGCCAGCCATTTTGACCATTTTATTTGTGGCAAAAAGCAGATCAGCGCACCCAAGAGCAGCTCAAAGGCGCGGACCGGCATACTGTAATAGGCTTTCTCGGCATTCACGCTCAACTGCTGCTGCGCATACAGCAACGACATGAGAATAAAAGATCCGACCATCAGCAGACCCCATTGCCGGTTACTTCTTTTCATAAAGCACAGCAGAATCAGCGGCCAGAAAATATAGAACTGCTCTTCAACGCCCAACGACCATAAATGCAGCAGCGGCACTTCATTGACACTCTGACTGAAGTAATCACCGACTTCACGCTGCATATAAATATTGGCCATCAGAAACGTGGCATAAAAGACACTGTCGAAATAACGACTCAGCTCATCGGGCAGCATCACCTGCCAGGCCACCAGACTCACCACACTCAGTACAGTAAAATAGGCCGGTGCCAAACGCACCACCCGCTTTTTATAAAAGCGACCGATTGAGAAAGTCTGGTTCTGGATTTCTTTGCTTAAAATTAAGGTAATTAAATAGCCCGAAATCACAAAGAAAATATCGACGCCAATATAACCACCGGGGAAAATAGACAGGCCAATATGATTAAAAATCACCAACAGGACGGCAATCGCTCTTAAACCGTCAATATCGGCGCGATAGGCAAAACTCATGAACGTGCAGGGGAAAATTGAAACGTGGCTTATTGTAGACCTTTTCAGTCAAAGATCAATTTTGGATACACAGCGACGACAACATCGCTTTCAGGCTATACTGGGCATCATATTATGTGGGGGTGAGGGATGAGCAACTATAAAGTGCATCTGCTGGATATTGAGAACCAGTTACAGAATTATATTTGGCTGCTGGAACATACCACATCCAGAGATGTGATTGTGGTCGACCCCACCGAAGCCGAACCGGTGGAACAGTATTGCCGTGAGCATGGTTTAAATTTAAGCCAGATCTGGCTGACCCACTGGCATAAAGACCATATTGGGGGCGTGCCGGAACTACTGCAATCCCGCAATATTCCGGTCTATGGCCCGCGCGAAGAGCTGAGTAAAATCCCGTTTATCACCCACCCTTTGCAACATGAAGCCCATTTTAAATTTCATGATCTGCAGGTGGATGTACTGGCGGTTCCCGGCCATACCCTGGGGCATATTGTGTATTTTATTGATGCCATCGACACCCTGTTTTGCGGTGATACCCTGTTTGCGATGGGCTGCGGCCGAGTTTTTGAAGGCACCTTTGAGCAGATGTATCACTCTTTAAACCGTCTGGCGGCATTACCGGCACGTACCAAAGTGTACTGCACCCACGAATATACCCTGTCCAATGCCAAATTTGCCCTGCATGTTGAACCGGATAATCTGGCGCTACAACAGCGTTATCAGCAGGTGGAAGATTTACGCCTGCTAAATCAGCCGACCTTGCCAAGTACAATTGAACTGGAACTGCAGACCAATCCTTTTTTACGGGTGGACAGCGTCGAAGAATTCCAAAAATTACGTGAAATGAAAGATAATTTTTAAAGCGGTTTAACCGGTTTATAACAGCTGGTGACTGGCCGCATACGCATCCAGCTCGGTCTGTGTCACCACACGTACCGCATTCATTTCATCAATGCGTACCAGCAGTAAGCCGCCCAACGCTGGTTGATAACGACGCGCACTGCCAAATGGAGTGTAGGCCACCTGCGATTGTTCGGTAAAGACCAGCCAGTCTTCATGGCCTAGCATTACCGCCACCGGGGTTTGGCCCTGTTGCTGCATCTGTTGAATGGTCTGCTGTACGTCAGCTTCAATGGTATTTGGCGTCATCTTACTCACTCCTGTGGCTGTACTTTATGATACCCGATCTCCAGGCCTGCTATGGCTTAAAATAAAGCCATCAATCACTCAGCGTATGCAAATTATAGCCGGCAGATCGCTACAACTTTTTATCTCGCGCCGGGCCGAAGTTGTAAGAAATACTTAAAGATGTGTTGTCATCAATATTTAACAAATTATTTCAAGCCGGCTTAAATAGCCCATAGATAGTGTTGAAAATTTAGAATAAAAATACATCAAATATATCAATCAATTAATTTAAAATTTGCTTAAAATTCTGCCGCTTTATTCATCTATACACGTTTTTCAGGCGCTCAAATTCTGGATTTTTTGCTGCAAAAATGATCAATCTCAATATTTTTTGACACATTCTTGAATTTTGCCCTTTAAAAAATCTTGATATAACCATATCTATACTTTATTGAAGATAAGGGAGTACACTCGTGAAAAAAGTGGTAAAAGCTAAAAATTTAATTGCCTTTCGTATTTGGTTAGAAAAACTGGGATATTCAGTCAAAAATTTAGCCGATGGCCGTGGTTTTACCTTTAGTTTTAAAAAAGAATATGGTCTGGTCACTGGTGAACTGGCCGGCAATGCACTAGCCGTACAACTCGGTGAAGAATTTGAGGACCACTTAAAAGCCTGAATTCGTTTACGCACTCTTTGATCGAGAAAAATAAAGTGTTCTCATAACTTGAGCCCGTTGAACCGTCTGTTCTGCGGGCTTTTCTTTGGGCGAGATAAAGGCCTGACAAAATAACAGGCAATAAAAAAGCAGGACATCTGCCCTGCTTTTTCAGAATTTGGTGGGGATGAAGAGACTCGAACTCTTACACCTTGCGGCGCTGCGACCTGAACACAGTGCGTCTACCAATTCCGCCACATCCCCATATAAAGATGCCAATTTTTTGAAGAAATACTCAAGCTGGCCGGTTCAACAAAAGAAGCGAGGAGTTTAACCTTGCTGATTTTGAGTGGTGGGGGCGGAGAGACTCGAACTCTCACGCCTCGCAGCGCTGGAACCTAAATCCAGTGCGTCTACCAATTTCGCCACGCCCCCATACCGGGTACCAACTTAATGCTGGATTTCTCAAAATTCTGGCAGAGGATCAAGGATTCGAACCTTGACGAACGGTTTTGGAGACCGTCATGCTACCATTACACCAATCCTCTGTTACCTAAAATCAAGCTCACTTGATATTTAAGTGGTGGGGGCGGAGAGACTCGAACTCTCACGCCTCGCAGCGCTGGAACCTAAATCCAGTGCGTCTACCAATTTCGCCACGCCCCCGATGGCTGTGTATATTATAGAGATCACTTCCCGATGACAAGCCCTTTTTATGAAAAAGCCACTTGTTTGTTTAAATAAAAAACAAAAGCCTCTTTTTTGGTTTTTTCTTAAGCATTTTCAGTGCTTAACATTGTTTTTAAGGCCAAAAAACTGACTTCTCTCTGGCTTTTTTGCTTGTTGAGCATCGCCTCAAGCAGGTCCTGAAAGCCCAAATACGCTGCGGGTAACTTAATTTTAAGCTGCTGACAATGCAAATAGGCCCAATCCTGATAGCTTTTGGCCTGTAAACGGCGCTGAGTCAGCCATTCATAGACAATAATCCCCAATGCATAGAGATCACTGGCCAATGTTTTGGCTTCACCATGAAATAATTCAGGTGCCATATAGCGTGGTGTGGCTGTCATATTGGACATTAGCGGATCATCTATGGCCTGCAACTGTTCAAAATCAATCAGTTTGACCTGCCCTGCCCATTCACGCCAATGTTCGGCTTTTAAATCTGCATGTAGATAGCCCAACCGTGTTAGCTGTTCCAGGCTATCCAGTACCTGCAGCAAGCGTGTTTGAATCTGGCTTGGGCTAAATTGTGAGGGTGCTAAAGTAAAAAACGCCGGCGCATCTGGCACAATCAGATAATCCTGAAAAGTCTCCTGCTGAATGCACAGCATTTCGGTATTTTGACTACAATAGAATGGCAGTAAAAAATCCGGTGCATCTGCCTGCTGAAACTGGCGATAAAAATTCAGCTCTCGGCAAAAACCTGCGCTCAGTTGCGGATGCGCATCCCTCTGCTGGGCTTTCAACCAGTATACAGATTGCCCTTGTTGAAACTGAAACAGACGCCGCCCCATCTTGAAGCTTTGCGGCTTGGTTTTTAACTCAAAACAATAGTGTTCAAGTTCAGCCGGACTAAACGGCAATAAATTCGGATTTGGCGTGTTCAACGGGGTTCTGCTGATATTCTAAAAGTTCCAGACAATGCTGAATGGTTTTACCCACGCGGGCATGGGTTTCAATCATGGAGATTTTTGGCCAGGTGGCGCGTTCACCTTCGCGTTGTAACAATCGAAACAGGTGTGGACGTGGGTTTTGTAACATATAGCTATAATGACGCCAGCCATATTTGCCAACAATATTCACATCACCATAATAACGCTGATCAACAATGCCATGACCATGATCGAGCAGACGGCGTACTGCCGGCACACCACCGACACGTTCACGGGTAAAGTCCATAATCCCCTTACTAATCACTTTACCTTGGCGGCGTACAATACGCTCCGGCCAGCTCAGCATATCTTTACGGAAACGCTCGGTATCGGTTTGCATAAACGGCACCACATGCGGATTGACCTGACTGGCAATGGTGTAATTGACGTTATACAAACGCGCCATTTTTTCCTGCGGGAAATCACTACGCACACTGCCATCGACCCAGCGGGTTCTGCCCATGTAGGGCGTATGTTCCCCATCCTGCCGTTTACTGGTCAAACGCACCGGTGGAAACAGCACCGGTACCGCACAGGAGGCCAAAGCCGCACTCCAGACCAGCAAATCTGGCGAGGTATAACTGTTCATGATGCGTGCTTCTTGTGAGGCATCATACGGCGCAACTGCAATATTGATATGCAGCCCGGACATCTTAAAGGCTTCTTCAAAGGTGACATCGCCGAGGTTGGTGAGCAGGAATTTTTTTAGATAGCGCACATCGGCAATACCACCATTGCCCTTTAAAATGTCTTCCCAGCGGCGAAAATGAAAAGCTTCGGTAAAGAACGATTCACCATTTAAAATGTGCATCATCTCCGACGGTTTGGAAATACCAAGCATAGCGGTCATAATCGCCCCGGCACTGGAGCCAGACAGCACTTGCGGCATCAGGTCACGCTCTAGCAGCGCCTTGCACACGCCGGTGTGGAACAGGCCCAAGGTTGCCCCGCCTGAAAACATAATCGCCGGCTGGCCATAGGCCACCTGACAGTTTTTAAAAAAATCGATCTTTTCCTGAGTACTGAGTAAATGGCATTCTTTGGATGCAATAAAGGCCAGACTGTTGCTGACTTCTTCAATATAATCTTCAATAATTTTTTTAGTGCCGACATAGGTCGCGGTAAACAGCATTGGATGGGCAATATTGGCCACATCATAGGTCAGGCCTTCACGCAGAATATACATCAGATCGCTAGTTCGCTCTGCCAGGCGATAACGGCGTAATAAGTTCAGACGATGGGCAATAATTTCAGCATCAAAATACGGCGAGGTGTTGTCATACTTCCATTCCTGCGCCCCCGATTCTTCATCTATTTTTAGTGCCAGATTTTTCCATTCTTCGTAACTCTCGGCATGTTCTATTTTTCGTTTTAATTTTTTGATCCGATAGGCCTGATGAGGATTAATGTCCTGGCTAAACTCTTTAAACAACATAGCTTCCCTCTGCGCTTCGCTGAATAGGCGCTGATCTGTCGATGTCTCCTAACTATGCAGAAATTTCAGACATTCTTCAATTGCATAATTCATGTTTTCATTGCTAAATCATTTCGCCTTGGTATACAGTCGTTTGTGCACCCGATAATCTTTTGACCTAGACCGAAAAGCTGAATAATCATGGCGCATATTGATTTACCCGATAATATTCTCACCTCGCTTGCAACCGTTTTACAGCAGCTCCAGCAACATTTGCCTGAACTCAAGCAAGCCACCGATTTTTCTGCATCGGCCTTTAAATGGCAGGATCAACAGTTAAAAGCCATTTACCAGCCACGAAAAATCTATCTGGAAGATTTAAAAGGCATTGAAAAACAAAAAGAAAAAGTAATTCAAAATACCTTGCAGTTTTTAAAAGGCTTACCGGCCAATGATGTACTGCTTACCGGTTCACGTGGTACCGGAAAATCTTCCATTGTGCGTGCCCTGCTAACCGAGTATGAAGCACAAGGGTTACGGTTAATTGAAATTGAACGTGATGATTTATCGGATTTGCCTGAAATTCAGAAGCTGATTGCAGATCGGCCGGAAAAATTTATTGTCTATTGTGATGATCTGGCCTTTAACGCCGAAGATGAAAATTATCGTTCTTTAAAAAGCGTGCTAGATGGTTCATTACAGTCCGGTTCAAGTAATTTTGTGATTTATGCCACCAGTAACCGCCGGCATTTATTACCTGAGTTTATGCATGAAAATACACCGGTAACACGGGTAGATGTGCCGCAATATACCGAGCTGCATCCACAGGAAGCGATTGAGGAAAAAATTTCGCTGTCTGATCGTTTCGGGATGTGGCTGTCGTTTTATCCAATGGATCAGAATCTGTATTTAGAAATTGTCGAGCATTATCTGCAAAAGGCGGAGATGGAACTCACCGCTGAAGCACGTGCCGAAGCTTTACGCTGGTGTCAGGCACGCGGTCAACGCTCAGGCCGTGCCGCTTATCAATTCTCGAAACACTGGATTGGGGCAACTCAGTTGAATAATCTGGAACAATAGAAAATTCAAAAGATCAGGCTCAACGTAAATATCGCTTTGGGCCTTCTTAGATTCGCATTTGAAGTGCAACACCATGTTGTTGTTATAATACCTGACTCGGACTTTTAAAGCCGAGTCTTTTATCTTGTGTATCATGCAATTTTTACTCTGAATCTACTAAATCAAACCATCTAAATCAGCAAATGCATCGCGGTCCCATAGATATGTAGAACCTTGAGATTTTTACCTTCATTGCTAACATCTTCAGCAGTAATGCATTTTGCTCTCATATGTACATCAAACTGACAGACTGGGTTCTGATCATAAACATTGAGTAAAATCTATGGATATTGCATTGGGTGAATATCTTTTAATGCCTCTTTAAACAAGACTCGACCAATCCTACGCTTTTATGCAGCTTTCAATACATATAACGCTATAATTTTGGCAATGCCTTTTGCTTCACTTAGCGAAACATCAATAAAGCCCTGAATATGCCCTGCTCCTTCTGTAACCAATAGAATATGGTTATTGAGCTTGAGCACCTGCAATCATAAAGCAAGCCGTGTATCTAGCTTATATTCCGCCAAAATAGGTAGATAGAGCATCTGCTGACAGGTTTCTTGCCCGCTCTGCACATGCGCTTGTGCAATAACTGCCACATCTTCAATTGTCGCAGGACGAATCATTCTTGATCCCTTTATCATTCATTTTATTTTTAAATTCTCCAATACTTCTTTTAAAAACACTATCTTATTAATCAAAACCTTGAAACTAAACATGATACATAGATTTGCCATTCCTCATAAAATGAGTTGACAGATAAAAGCTGAATATTGTGCTACTGGATATAACTTAGTGAATATCACAGCTAAATTGTGTTGGTCGCACTTCAACTTGTTCAGCATCACAGTGAACATTTACTATTACGTCATCACCAATACCAATACATGCATTACTTAAGACCCATAAATTATTTGTATAAAATTGCCAATTTCCTTCACCACGACAACGATACTGTACCTGCTTCAAACGGCAATCCGAATACACGTGATCTGGTCGTGTTGCACGTCCAACTACACCCACCAAATGCACACGTGGACGCCCTGAACTCCCACAACGAAGTGCACCTACACTGGTTCCATTACGTACTGCATTACGATATTGTAATAACTCAATTTTCTTTCTTGCTTCTTGCTCTTCTTTCTCGACTTGAGCCAGTTTACGTTTAAGCTCCTTTTCTTTTTCACTTAAACTTAACTGTTCTTTTTTAATTTCTGATTTTTTTTGATCATTATTTTTAATTACTGAATCAGTATTCTCACCTCTTGCCTTACGCGCTGCGTCTGCAAGATCCACCATTTTTTGAGCTTCTGCTGTCCGGTGTTTACCCAACAAATCGACCTGTTTTTGAATTTCTTTTTGTTTTACCGAGTTTTGATAAGTTTCACCATAGGTTCGCCCCCACTCTCCAGAAGGAGGTCCAATCATTACATATTCTGCAGAAAGACCTGTGGTGGTAAAGAACGATATATAAATTAAATATTTCTTCATTTGAAAATCAAAAAATCAAGCTTTTAAGTTGTATTTATATATTACCTAATACTGCTAAAAAAAGAAAAATACTAATCTTTAAAGTAGAGGAGTTTTATTTTAAAATAAAACGATTTATTTATTTGGCTTTTTATACATGAATTACCTAAAGTCTCTGACTATTATGTCCAGCTGTTTTTTATTTACAACACCACTTATAGCAGCAGAGCAAACTGTAGCAAATGCACAAAAATTTTTAACGATTATATTACCAGACAAAGGTATCCAATCTGGAGATTTAAAAAAATATTTTTCAGATATGGCTGATGAGCATGATGGATCAGCACGACTCGAAGGCTATAGTAAAATTACCAACGTAACTACTATTGATCGTTGTATTAGCAAAATAAATTATGATAATAATAGCTTATCTTTGAGAGTTTATCATGGTGGTTCAATGGTTGAACCGGTAGTATCCCTAAGACCTGACTTACGACTAGGGAGTACCGAAAATGGAATTGATTGGGGAAAGGTTTTAGAAGTTAAACAATCTAAAGAACTTGTTTCTATACGCTTAAAAAATAATGAACCATACACTATTTTTTCATTAGGAAGTGAAGATATAGCGACACGTGTAAACTATGCCATGACATTTCTTAAGCAAAAATGTGATCCAGCGAATGGAACAGGTTTTTAAGTTTAAAAGGCACTATGTTAAACATAGTGCCTTTTTTACTTATAACACACCTGGTGCACTGAAATTATATGAGCGTCGTGTAGGAGCAGGTGCTTGATAAATCGGAGGTGCAGTATATACAACTGGCTTAGGCTTATCATAGTTTATTTTACAAACCCAATAGGTTTGTTGAATATTTGAACATATACAACCTGAAGTAGTCGAACCACGTTGAATTTTCTCATCAGCTTGATTACATGCTTTACTTCTGTCTGCACCCACCCCTTTTGATGTATAATTGTATGCTTGGGTTTCAAAGCTAACAATAGCAGACAAACCAAGACCTAAAATAAAAAAATATTTAGATATATTCATTTAAACTACTCTAATCTTTGCTTAAAAGCGAAGATAACCAATAAAAACACTCACTCTCCCTATTTTAATTTTATTCTATTTATTTAAAACCATAAATGATCAAAAATAAGACAAATAAAAAATATTTTTTATTTGTACACTTTTATAAAAAATTAAATTTATTCTTAATTCCGCCTATCATAGAGCGGGATTCCTATATGATTAAACCATTTTACGGTATCTGTAAGAAAACACTTACTATGGCAGAGTCAAAATAATTTATTATTTGTTGAAAATTTCTACTCAATAAAACCAAGACAATAAAAAAGAGGCTTTCCGCCCCTTTCCTATCTATCTTTAAACCGCTTCAGGATTTTTTAACTCCGTCATCGGCCAACGCGGTGTGGTGGTTACCGCTAAACCATCATGTTGTCCTGCTTTTAAACGCTGGTAACCGGCAAAAGCAATCATGGCACCATTATCGGTACATAAAGCCGGTTCTGCATAGTAAACCGATGCACGGATCTTGGCTAAATCAGCCTCTAAACGTTCACGTAAACGTTTATTGGCACTGACTCCACCAGCAATCACCAGACGTTTTAGACCCGTCTGTTTTAATGCTTTCACTGATTTTTTTACTAGCGTATCGACAATGGCTTCCTGGAAACTGGCTGCAATATCGGCATCACGGTTTTCATCACCGAGTTTCTTCATTTGTACCGAAACGGCAGTTTTTAAACCACTAAAGGAAAAGGTTAAATCCTGATGCAACATCGGACGCGGGAAAGCAAAGGCATTCGGATCACCCTGCTCGGCCAGTTTGGCAATATTCGGTCCACCCGGATACGGCAAGCCCATCATCTTGGCCACTTTATCAAAAGCTTCACCGGCCGCATCGTCAATTGACTCACCCAGCAGTTCATACTGACCAATGCCATACGCGGCCATCAGCTGTGAATGCCCCCCTGAAACCAGAAGTGCAACAAATGGAAATTCAGGCGGCGTTGCAGACAATAACGGTGCCAGCATATGCCCTTCCATATGATGCACGCCAATCGCAGGTTTATTTAAGGCAAATGCCAAGGTACGGCCAAACAGCGCCCCGGTCATCAAGGCGCCCATCAGGCCCGGACCGCGGGTATAGGCCACGGCATCAATATCCGATTTTTTCACACCGCTTTGCTCAAGCAGTTCGTTCATTAATGGAATCAGTTTACGCACATGGTCCCGTGAGGCCAGTTCCGGCACCACGCCGCCATATTCGGCATGCAGTTTGATCTGGCTATACAGCACCTGTCCGCGTAAACCCAACTCACTGTCGTACAGCGCGAGTCCTGTTTCATCACACGATGTTTCTAAGCCTAAAACGATCATTAAACTGCCTATAACCTGTATCAAATTTATTGCGGGAACTATTATAGACTTGTGATATGAGATGTAAATGAGTAAAATACTGACCTTCACTTGTGATCGAGGGCAATTCGGCCCCAGATCTTATCCATAACTTAATGAGGATTCTTCATGCCACAAGTTAAATTGAAAGAAGGCGAACCAGTAGACGTAGCTATCCGTCGTTTCAAACGTTCTTGCGAAAAAGCAGGTGTTTTAGCTGACGTACGTAAGCGTGAATTCTACGAAAAACCAACTCAAGAACGTAAGCGCAAAAAAGCTGCTGCTGTTAAACGCTACCAAAAGAAATTGGCGCGTGAATCAGTACGTACTACTCGCCTTTACTAAGATTAATTTGTGATTGACTGCCTGGATTAAAACATGACTACTTTAAAAAGCCAGATTACTGACGTTTTGAAAGCGACAATGCGCGCTAAAGAAATGGACAAGTTAACGGTCATTCGTAGTCTACAGGCGGCAATTAAGCAAATCGAAGTCGATGAGCGCAAAGAGCTTGACGATGCTCAGGTTCTTGCGGTCATTGAAAAGCAAATTAAACAACGTAAAGAATCGGTTAAAGCCTTTGAAGGTGCTGGCCGAGAAGATTTAGCTAGTAAGGAACAAGCCGAAATTGAGGTGTTATCTCAGTTTCTACCAGAAGCTATGACTGAGGAAGAACTTGATTCCATCATTGCGCAAACGATTGCAGCGCAAGAAGCTACTAGCATGAAAGATATGGGTAAGGTGATGAATTCTCTGCGTCCGCTCATAGCCGGGCGCGCCGATCCTGCACAAGTATCTGCCAAAATTAAAGCCAAATTAAGCTAATTCAAGTCAGGCATACGCCTCACGTCCCCCCCGAACAGCATCAACAGCTGTATCAGTTTATTTTCCCGAAAATAAAAAACTGCCTAAAGTTTTAAGCAGTTCTTGAGTCACTTCTATCAGTGTGCACAATTGACCTGATATTTTTTCAGCATCTGCATTTCTTTAGATGAATACACCTGCTGGGCCACATCCTGCTTGGTCATGTTGCGATATTGCGGATCCAGATAGGCACGGTTTTCATCTGCAGCGCTATACAGCTGATCAATATAATTCTGCACAATGCCACAAAACTGCTGTTGCTGCGCCGGACTAAAACCCGATTGCTGCGGATTCAAGCCCTTTAAAAACTGCCGGGTCTGCTGCTTATAACTCTGGTTAATCTGCTCAACCGCCAGTACATACTGCTCCACACTCGCTGCCTGGACCACAGACAGACTCCCCCAGAGCAATATGCCCATCCATAATTTTTTCATCGCGTTATTTAAAATCATTATTTAGCCAGGAGCTAGAATTCTAGCATTTTAAACCCCATGCCTTATAGAGGTTTCCAGCAGACTGACTTGCAAAAACTGCGGTTTTCGATGCGCAAAAGCCTGTTCGGTCGGCGCCGGCACATAGCCTTCAGTCACCGTTCCCAAACGCAAACGCAGAACCCCCGGCAAATCTAAACGATAAGAATAAATCGGGCTACCACATTCCTGACAAAACACCCGCGCCTTATTCGGACTGTGAAAATATTCTTTTAAATATTGCTGTCCGCGTACAATTTGAAATTTGGATTGATCAATCGGGCTATTCCAGCCCAGCATGGCCCCCTGCGCACGCTGGCAATGCTGGCAAAAACATAAAATGGTCTTTTCCAGGTCGGCCTGATAATGGTAATACACCAGCCCGCATAAACATTGTCCCTGTAACATCATTGTTCTCCTTATTGTTATTATGATTTTTCATGCTGTTAAATTTTGAGCTGTCGTTCCCGCTGCATTTCTGTGGTACGTGTTTTCAGTTTGGCAGTCATGGCCTGATTATCCTTGGCCAGACGCTGGGCATGCAACAAGGATTTAATCGCCTCTTCCTCCCATCCAGACCAGTATTGCAGTTCTGCACGATAACGCAATACATTCACCGTGCGTAATGGCGAACTACGATCAATATTGGCGGCCTGCTGCATCAAACGCCAGGCACTTAAATCACGCTCGTTCCGGTTCAGGAACTTTTGCACCAGTGCCTGTGCTTCAGCCGGCTGATTCTGCCGGATCAGCACTTCAGCCAGCTTGTAATTCAAGGCCCGGTTCTCCGGCATAATCCGCGCAGGCGAACTGATCACTTTATAAGCCTCACTCAGCTTATTCTGCCCTAAATAGATGTCAGTTTGAATTAAACTAATAAGATGATGTAAACGGCGATGATTTTTGGCCTGATCCAGGGTTTGCTGTGCCAAGGCATAATCTCCCTGCCGGGTATAAAAAGCCGCTAAAGCCAGCTGTGCAGCAAAGTTATTGCGGCTGGCCAAGACCTGTAATTGCTGCTCTGTCGCCTGATTGGATACCACCAAGGTGTACTGTTTTAAAATATCAAATTCTTCATCACGTAATGATGATTTCACCCGTGGCAACTGGTTGGCACGTAAACGCGCTTCACTCATCCGCTCTGTGGTCAGCGGATGGGTAAACCAGAAATCCGGCAGGAAACTGACCCGGCTGGTGGCACGGTGCATCACTTCAAAAAAATCGGCCATGCTTTGCGGGTTATAACCGGCGGTATACATATATTGCATGCCAATCCGGTCGGCTTCACGCTCCTGATTACGGCTATAGGTCAGCTGCTTATCCATTAATGCGGCCTGTGAACCCATCATTACGGCAGCACCGGCATCACCATCAGCCTGGGATGCAACCAGTGCCCCCACCAGCACACCTGCTAGTGCCAGCAGACCCTGACCCTTAAAAGCTTCCTGTGAACGGCTATAATGACGCTGGGTCACGTGGGCAATCTCATGCGCCATCACCCCGGCCACTTCATCCATATTTCGCGCAGAAGTCACCAGACCGGTATTTAAGGCAAATAGACCGCCTGGCACGGCAAAGGCATTAATTTGCGGATCGTTAATAATGAGCAGGCCAATAGGCTGGCCCATTTGGGTCTGGCTGAGCAGATGCGAGAAGACCGAGAACAGCTGATCTTCCAGCCACGGATTTTGCGCCACCGGCATTTGACGCTGCACTTCACGATAGACTTTTTCACCAATCATGCGTTCTTTTTGCTGATCGATCAGCCCCACCCCTGCACCAATTTCTGGCACATTAAATTGTGGTGAAGTGGTGAAATTTGCCCCATGTATCGAAGTGAATGCTGTAAGCAGGCCTAAACTGCCTGCTAAAAACAACCGTTTCAAATTGCCGTTCTCAAATTATCTGCTCGTGTCTTGAATATAGCATTCAATATCGAAGAAATATGCAACGAAGTGTTAGGAAGTTTTACGCAAATCCGCCATTGACCGCGTAGGCCGGCTGCCGACCCTCCAGTACATCCACCAGATTTTTATAGGCCAGCCAGGCCATTTTTTTACGGGTTTCTGCCGTCGCCGAGCCAATATGCGGCAAGGCCACCACATTGTCCAGACCAAAGAGTTCGGAACTTTGCAACGGTTCTTTTTCATAAACATCCAGACCGGCCGCAAAAATTTTCTGCTGTTTCAGCGCGTCAATTAAAGCCTGTTCATTGATCACGGAACCACGGGCAATATTCACGAATACTGCATGCTTTTGCATCAGCTCAAACTCACGCGCACCAATTAAAGCGGTCGAGTCGGTATTTAAATCCACCGCGACCACCACAAAATCCGACTGTTGTAGTAGTTCATCTAGATTGCGATATTGCGCATTTAAGGGCTGTGCCTGCGCCAGATTTTCGCGGCGGTTATGGTACAGAATATTCATGTTAAAGCCATAACGCCCACGACGGGCAATGGCGGCACCAATATTCCCCAAACCAATAATCCCTAAAGTTTTACCATGAATATCCTGACCGAACTGGGCCGGGCCAACGGTACGTTTCCATTCACCCTGTTTGGTCCAGCGATCCAGATAGGCCAGCTGACGCGCGGCTCCCATTAACAGACTAAAAGCTAAATCAGCAGTGGTTTCGGTTAACACATGCGGTGTATGGCACAGATAAATCTTTTGCTCAGTCAGATAGTCCACATCATAATTGTCATAACCGACACTGATACTGGAAACCACTTTAAGACGGCGCGCACCCGTCAGGTTAGAGGCATTGAGCAAACGCCCCGCACCAATCATGCCATCAGCATCTTGGACATGAGTACGAATCTGCTCATTAACATCACCCAGTTTCGGGCTAATTTCTACCACGTCATACTGCTGTTTCAGCTGGCTTAAAACGTCCTGATCAACCTGACTAAATGCGATAACTTTTTGTTTCATTCCTGATCCGTCATGTGTTTTTTATCTTGCATAGCCTGCCATAGCTGTTTTTTCAATAGGGGCTGTTCTAGCATCTCGGCCAAAGCGGGCAACGCTGTAGCTTGCGTTAACTGTAAATGAGGCAATTGCCCCAGCACAATGATCTTTTTCTCCAGTGCAATCGCATCTAGAAAACCTTGCACATACACCGAGACCGCCCGGCCATCTTGCAGCTCAGGCAAAGCAAAGGGCCAATTCAGCTCAAAAAATTCTGCCTGTGCCGCACGCTGGATATTACGCCATAACTGTTGCTGCGACTCATTGATGTGGGTGGCATCCAGCACAATCGTATATTGTTTTGTAGCAATGGCTTGTAAATGGAATGCATCAATCTGTAAGGCAGGCTGCACTTCAACCAGAGCCGCAGGCGTGACAGGTTCTGCCGGGCTTTCGACTGGATTCTCTTGCGGAGAGACTTGTGGTTCCGCAACAGGCTGTCTGAATTGTAAGGCAATATCTTGAGGTACTGTCGCCGCGACAGCTGCCGGCATGACAATTTCAGTCAGCAGTTCTGCCGGGGCCTGATCTCGCCATAAGGAAGATGTGGGCAAATTTTGAGATGCAGCGTCCCGGGGAATCCATATATCAATTCCCAAACTTGCCAAAATCTCACGTTGATGCCCAATCATCTGCTATCGTCACTTATGTCCATAGGGCTATTCTAGCCGGATTAGTCCGGTTTTGCTGTGCTTTCTGCATCCAGTCATATTAAAGCTGCTCAATGATGATGACACAATCCACCTACCGCACTCAGAAATAGAGTGCTTAGATAATCATTAAACTGTTTTTCTTCTGCATACGCTCGACCATTTCTTCGGTGGCAAAGCCTAAACGCCAGTACAGCAGCTCCAGTACATCCAGCTCATCCTGAGTGATAATCCGGTCATTCCACAAACAGGCTTCAGCAATACCCAGAATACTTAAACGGTCACGCAACAACAGCCCGGCCATATCATTCAGAATTTCTGCCAGATCAATTGGCTCATCAGAAATTTCTTCATACAGCGACATCTCATACGGTGTCAGCACGCGCTGTAAAATTTTTTCCCGTACTTCCAGCTGGTTGCCGCTATTGATCTGCTGGACATGCAATAAGGCATCAATTAAACGCACAATTTGCGGTTTAACTTCATCCAACGCCGTCGGGGTATGCAGCGGCAGCAGGTTCAACTCAGATTTGACCCGCTCCAGCAGCAAGGCATCTAACAGGCCAATTTCCCCATCTTCCTGAATAATTTTGGCCAGCTTGGTCAAGAACTGCCGCCCGATACTGGCCGGCATGCCGCCAATATTCTGGCAGGCTTCCAGAAAAATGGAGATATGCACCCGACCATCCAGATTTAACAAGGCATCGACAATGGCACGGCTGACTTCTACTTCAGGCGGAATAAATTCGCGGTATTGGCGAATCATTAAAATCGCCATCATCACTTCCCGCGAACCAGTGGCCGTCTGCAAGGCACGCTGGATCAGTTCCGGACGCGGCATATTACGGCGGATTTCCGGTTTCAGCGGCTTGATTGCATCTTTAATGGCAAAGCTAATCGGGGATAATCGCAATAAAGGCAAAGGTTGCGGCGAACTCCACGGCGCATAATATTCACCGTTGACCTCTTCCAGTGAACGAAACAGACCAAACCAGGGCTGGCTGCGCAGCTTTTTCAGGTTTTCCAGTTGCAGGTCCTGTACCAGTGCCGGATTTAACTCATAAATCCGCGCATCAATACTCGGATGAATATTCAACCAGCTTTGCGGACTCAGCGAGTTGGCAAAACACATATGCGCAATTGATTCCGAATATTCACTGTGAATTTGCGAACCGGCATGATGCACATAAATCCTGAGCAGGGTTTGAATATTGGCATTGTTCTGGATTAAACGTTTGGTTTTCAGGTCGTTTTTAAAGGTACGCCCGCTCAGGTTTAAATATTTAATAAAACGGGTAATCAGCATGCCTAAGCTGCCAATCAGCCAGATCATGCCGCCCAGTGCAACAAAAGGCGTGGCAGGTGCATAAGCGGTGTTGTAATACTGCTTGCCAAAGCCGAGTTTGGCCACTTTACTGCCCCACTGGCTAAACGTGGTCAGGCTGCTGTAGAGAATTTTCAGCTTGGTATTTTCCGCAGTTTCACCACTTAAAATTTGATGAAACTCATGACTGAGCAAGCCATACAGTTCCTGCTCATCCAGGTTTTGCAAGGCGCCCCAGGTCAGAATAATCGCAATATCGCGTGGATAAAAACCGGCGGTCAGTGCATTTACCCCGACTTCATCCGGCAGGACATACAGCGCCGGCGTATCAATCGCGAAGGTATCGGCCAGCTGTTCGGTAATTTTTAAGGCAACACTTTCTTCCGGCGTGCTTTCAATCAGGCTTAAACGACGTGCACACAGCTGCTTGGCCAGTGAGTGGCCGCCAGAACGGAAAATATATAATTCAATAGCAATGGAAATGCCCATTAAAGACAGCAGTACCGCGACCAGATAAGGACTTAAGCTATGCCAGTAAATGGACTGCGAAGCATCAATATAATGCACCAGCAAACCCAGTACAGTATTTAAAATAAAAATGGTCAGGATGACCGCAAGCAGACACAGGCTTGCAGACCACATCATATTCTTGTTTTTAATAAAGTAGTAACCTACATCTTTCAATGTAAATTTCCTTAAATTACATTGTCTTTAGGCGACATCATAAATGAAAAAAGCGGGAATTTCCCGCTTTTCCTGCCAGTTTTACAAGAATTATTCTTCTTTCAAACCGGTCAAATCTACCGATGCAGCATCAATATTCACATCGATATAATTGTCTTTTTTCTTTTTAGCTGTATCGCTGCGTTTTTGCTGAAGATTATCAAGATAGGCTTCATCAATACCGCCTGCGACATAAACCCCATCAAACACCGAGCAATCGAAATCATTCACTTCTGGCACTTTATGGGTACGTACTGCAGCTTTCAAATCTTCCAGATCCTGGAAAATCAGACGGTCAGCACCAATAATTTCACGAATTTCTTCGACGCTACGGCTAGAGGCGATCAACTCAGATTTAGCCGGCATATCAATACCATACACGTTTGGATATTTCACCATCGGTGCCGCTGAAGCGAAGAATACGCGTTTGGCACCAGCGTCACGTGCCATCTGGATAATTTCGTTACAGGTGGTACCACGCACAATCGAGTCATCTACCAGTAACACATTCTTGCCTTTAAATTCCAGCTCAACCGGGTTCAGCTTTTGACGTACCGATTTTTTACGCTGCTGCTGACCTGGCATAATGAAGGTACGACCGATATAACGGTTTTTCATAAAGCCTTCACGGAATTTAACACCTAAGGTGTTGGCCAGTTCCAAGGCCGAAGTACGCGAAGTATCTGGAATTGGAATTACGACATCAATATCGTGTTCCTCACCCCATTCACGCAGGATTTTTTGCGCCAGCTTCTCACCCATTTTTAAACGGGCTTTGTATACCGAAATACCATCAATGGTCGCATCTGGACGCGCGAAATACACATATTCAAAAATACATGGATGATATTCAGATTGCGCCGCACACTGCTGGGTAAACATCTGGCCGTTAGAGTCAATGAAGATGGCTTCACCCGGTGCCAGGTCACGCTCGACTTTAAAGCCCAGTGCCGTAATTGCCACCGATTCAGAGGCAATGATGTATTCCATGCCTTCATCGGTTTCACGCGAACCGTAAATTAACGGACGAATCCCATGCGGGTCACGGAAGCCCACAATCCCTTGACCGGTCACCATGGCCACTACGCCATAAGCCCCTTTACAACGCTCATGCACACGCGTTACCGCATGGAAGATATCTTCTGCTGCCGGCTCCAGCTTGCCGCGTTTTTGTAATTCATGAGCAAAAACGTTTAACAGTACTTCTGAATCTGAATCGGTATTCATGTGACGTAAATCAGTCTTGAACAGGTCTTCATGAATTTCTTCGGCATTGGTCAGATTACCGTTATGCGCCAGCGTAATACCGTACGGCGAGTTCACATAAAACGGCTGCGCTTCTGCACTGCTAGATGAACCAGCCGTCGGATAACGCACATGACCAATCCCGTAGTTGCCCAGCAAGGCACGCATGTGACGGGTATGGAATACATCACGCACCATGCCGTTGTCTTTACGCAAGAACAAGCGACCTTCATGGCAAGTGACAATCCCAGCTGCATCTTGTCCCCGATGTTGTAACATCGTTAATGCATCAAACAACATTTGGTTAACAGGTGATTTACCAGCTATACCAACTACTCCACACATAGCAACCTCGCAGACCAGCTAGGATTAATAAAAAGGATTATTCGTTGACTCATCTGCGCCCTTTCGTTCAGGTTCAGATGAAGAACCAGAAGATTTCGGAGCATCTTCTGATTTGATGTGCTGTAAAGCCTCATTGGCGGCATCTTTGGACATTTGTGTGGCCCAAGGCGCATAAGGTAAAAGGGTTTGAATAAATTTGGACTGTTTCCAGTGCGGCGAACTTTCGACCCACGGCCCAATGCCCTGAATGGCAATTAGCACAATCAGCAGACCTTTGAGGGTACCAAACGCACCACCGGCTAAACGATTTAATGGGCCCAGTTTCAGCGATTTCAAGATGCGGTTTAATAATGCGCTCACCATCCAGGTCAGCACCACAATCACCAACACAATAAAGGCAAAGGCCGCAATTTTCTGAACCACCGGATCAGCACTGAGAGCGGTCATGGAAGGCGCTAGAACGGAAGCATATTTTGCCGCCACAATCAGGGCAAAAATCCAACCGACCAAGTTCGCAAAGGCTTTAATAAATCCTTGACGCAAACCGTTAAGCCCTCCAATGAGCAGAATAATCAGTATAAAGATATCGATGGCGTTCATGACTTTAAAGTGCGTCTACACAATCTTTCACAAGTTCCGGGCCAGTATAGACCAAACCGCTATACACTTGTACCAAAGTTGCACCGGCATTGCGTTTCGCAACTGCCTGCTCACCTGAAAGAATACCACCAACACCAATTAAAGGAATTTTGCCCTCTAAGGTTTTGGCAAAGGCTGCCAGACACGCGGTACTCTTTTCAAATACTGGCGCACCCGATAAACCACCGGCTTCATCGCCATGTGGCAAATTCTCTACCCCTTCACGAGACAAGGTGGTATTGGTCACAATTAAACCATCAATTTTAAATTGCAGTAATTGCTGGGCAATAAATTCAATATCGGACGGTTCTAGATCTGGCGCGACTTTCAGCACCAACGGTACATAATGCTGATGCTCTTCGGCCAACGCCAACTGACGCTGTTTCAAGGTTTGCAACAGCTCGGTCAGGGCATCTCCGCTTTGCAGACTACGCAAATTCTTGGTGTTTGGTGATGAGATATTGACCGTAATATAAGAGGCGTAATTATAAACTTTTTCTAAACAGATCAGATAATCATCAACCGCTTTTTCTACCGGAGTATCGGCATTTTTACCAATATTAATCCCCAGTACGCCTTTAAATTTGGCGGCCTTGACGTTTTCAATCAGCTTATCGACGCCATCATTATTAAAACCCATGCGGTTAATAATGGCTTTGGCCTGCGGTAAACGGAACAGACGCGGATGTGGATTACCGGCTTGTGGACGCGGGGTGATGGTACCAATTTCAATAAAACCAAAACCTAGAGCGGCCAGTGCATCAATATAGGCACCATTTTTGTCCAGGCCTGCAGCCAGACCTACCGGATTCGGGAATTCAATACCCATACAGGTGACCGGTTTTGCTGCCACCTGCTGACGCATCAGGCCCATTTTATGACCTGATTTTAATAAAGATAATGTGAGCTCATGTGCACGCTCCGGTGCCAAAGAAAACAACAAAGGGCGGGCAAGAGAATACAACATATCGGCAAAAGTCTACGGCTTTTTAAGTCGGCCTATTATAGGCCCAGATTGTTGAAAACACCATGCTTGACCATTGTTTATTTTTACCGGTTATTGCACTGTCGCCGTTAATTTAATCTGCCCGGCATCGGAAATTAATTCCATTTTTTCAATGCTTAATCCCATTTGTGCCAGCTGGGTCAGGAAATTGGCCAGCACAGAATATTGTGCATGACTGCTTACAATTTGAATTTTTTCACCCGACTGCTGCGATGCCACCGACAAACCCTGCTGCTGTGCCACGCGCTGTACTTTTTCCAGACTGCTGAGCTGTACATCCCCGGCCGGCTTCATGGTCACGGCGTTGCTTTGCATCCACACCACCAGATCTTTTAAGGTATTGAGCCGTTTTTGCTGCTGATCTGCTGCGCCGTGCATATACCACAGCGCCGATCCGACGGCGGCCACCAGCACAAAAATACCGGTAAAAATCACCATGATCCGTTCACGCAAGCTCAGCGTATCTAAATAGTCATTTAATTTTTCCAGCGACTGATCCCAACGCTGCTGAATTTTTTCTACTGCTTTCATTATTGTATTTTCACCAGTCCGATTGCGCCGTTGGCGGCCGGTTGAATATTACCTAGCTCGACCTTAAAGCCTTGCTGGTTTAATTGCTGGGTCAATGCCTGCAAGCTGGCTGCGGAACTGGCCTGCAATTCCATATTCAGACTGGACAGATCATAATTGACCCGTCTGGCCACAATCTGATTCTGCATCAATACCGGCCCGACCCGACTGAGCAACTGTAAGGCTTGGGTATCGGCGGTCTGGCTTTGTTTTAACTGATATTCAAACTGGCTTTTAATATTTTGCTCGGTGACCGGATAGTTTTGCCCAAACCAGTATTTAAACTGGTCAATCGCCTGCACCGCGGTCTGATTCGCAACTTTTTTATACTGATACCAGCGCGTGGCATCATAACTGAACTGCACCACCAGAATCCCCAAAAATACCGCAGCACAGGCTTTCCAGCAACCCGAAATGCCCGATTCACTTTTGGCTTTGGGTAAAATATTAAAAGGATGCTGTTTGGCTTTTTTCAGCACCGGCACTTCATAATGGAAGGAGCTTAACTGCTCATGCGTGCTGATAGCCTCAATACTGTGCATCTGTTCGGCGGTAAAATTACTGATCTGATAACGCTGTTCAGGCGCCTGATAATCCAGAAATAAAGCCAGATCATCGACCGAGCTGCCCAGATATTCATTTTCACGTACCAGCAACCGGCCACAGACATTGGCCAGCACAATATGATCAGGCTCAGGCACTGGCAGCAATAAAAAGTCTGGCAATAAGGCCGTGACTTTGACCGGCAATAGCGCCAAAGCATGTTGCAAGGTTTCGACATGGCTTTGCGCCACACCAAGTAAAGTCAGGCGGTCCGGCTGCTGAAAATGATGCAGCACTTTCATGGCATCAATTGGCAATACCACAAATTCTTCTAGCAGGAATTTAATTCCGTCTGGCCCCAGCTGCTTGTATTGGGCCTTGCTCATCTGCTGTTGCAGCATCTGTATATCCCGGCTCGGAAAATACACCACTGCTTCTTCACCCTGATGAAGCTGTATCGCCTGAATCAGGTCTTCCAGGGTATTGGCCTGAACCCAGTACTCCCCGCTCGACCATTGCCAAACCCCATTGGCTTCCGGCATCCATATTTGCAACATTGTTATTGTACTGCCATGAAATAAAGTGTGTTGTTATGCGTCTGGAATAAAACTTTTTATTTGTGTCGATAAACCTGCAGCAATAACCGCCTGCTCATAAATACGCGCTTCTGCCAGCGCATAAGGATGGAAAGATTCCCCGGTTAACTGCTCTGCAATATGTGCCACCACATTCATATGACACACCACCGCAATTGATTCATAAGGCAAATGCGATAACCACTCAATAGCCTGAGTCGCATCATCATCCGGTTTAATGGTATTGCAGATCACCACAGGCACATCTTTAAAATAGGTCTGGATATGCGCCAGCGTTTCCTGGGCACGTAACAGCGGACTAACCACAAACACATCCGGACGGATCAGATCTTTTAAATACTCTGCCGTTTGCTGTGCCTGGGTATGCCCACGTTCGGTCAGGGGACGTTTAATATCATTACCATGCACGGGTGGTGAAGCTTCACCATGACGCACTAGGGTCAATTGCATATACATTTCCTTATTTCATTTTGTCCGCATTATAAGCAGTAAATATGACAGTTCGGTTCATCAAACTGTCATATTTTAACCAATTTATACCTCATGATGTGGCAATACAAACTCTACATCACTACGATGGCCATTTTTCATGAGTGCCAGTGCAATCGTCAGCGGCGGCTGTCCTTCATAAATTACATCATACAAGGCGCTGGTAATTGGCATATACACATCCAGCTCTTCAGAACGCGCTTTGACCTGCACAATGGTATTAATCCCTTCTGCGGTCTGGCCCAGTTCCTGTGTGGCCTGTTCCAGGGTTTTGCCTTTGCCCAGTGCAAACCCGACCTGATAGTTACGACTCAATGGACTGCTACAGGTGGCAAATAAATCACCGACACCTGACAAACCAAGGAACGTCAGCGGGTTGGCGCCCAGCTTGACCGCAAAACGGCTCATTTCAGCTAAAGCACGGGTTAAAATCATACTTTTGGTATTTTCACCGACGTTATACGCGGCGGCCATGCCCATGGCCACGGCATAAATATTTTTTAACGCCCCGCCAAGTTCAACCCCGTGTACATCATCACTACCGAATACACGGAATAAAGCACTGTGCAGTGCCTGCTGCACCGCATAACGCACCAGTTCTGACTGGCTGGCAATCACGGTTCCGGCGGGCTGCCCGGCTACAATTTCTTTGGCCAGGTTCGGGCCAGACAGCACGCCATACGGCACTTCTGGCAATTCGGCACGAATAATATCGCTCATAAAGCAGAAGGTTTTGGCCTCAATGCCCTTGGTCAGGGACACCACCGCTTGCGAGGTGATAAACGGCTTAATCTGCTTCAGCACATCACGAAAAGAATGACTTGGAATGGCGACCAGAATAATATCTCGGTCGCGCACCGCCAGTTCCAGATCCGACACTGCTTTTAAGCCCGGCTCTAAAGGAAAATCTGGCAAATAGCGTTTATTGATATGAGTGCGGTTAATTTCCTCAGCGGTGGCTTCATCCCGAATCCAGATCATGGTGTCACAGCCGTTACGCACCGCGGTATTGGCCATGGCGGTACCAAAACTGCCCCCACCCAAGACGGTAATTCTTAATGCGGTTTTCTGATCAATATTGACCGGTTCTACCAGACTGGCAAAATTCAATTCTGACATTATTTTTATATCCTCAGCCGTATGCGATGCTTATTCCGTCCAGTAACTGACATAGGCGTCAGTCTGAATGTCCGCACGCGGCGCAATCGCTTTTGCGGCAGTTCCAATATAGATGATGCCTGAAATTAAATCATCTTCATTTAATTTCAAAGCTTTTTTCAATAATTTTGATTCAACCACGGCACCACTGCGCCACATACTGGCAAAGCCCTGGGCCTGCAAAGACAGCAGGAAATTCTGTACCGCCGCCCCGGTACTTAAGGTTTGCTCAAAATCCGGAACTTTAGGATGCGTCTGGAATTTGGTCAATGCCAGCACCAGTAATGGCGCCCGAAAAGGATGATGTTTCACACGTTCCAGCTGCACCGCATCGGTCTGGCCCAAATCGGCCAGGGCCTGTACCAGCAACGCACCAAAGGCTTCACGGCGCTCTGCCGGAATTACCACAAAACGGGTTGGTTTTAAACGATGATGATCAGGCGCGGTCAAGGCGGCCTGAAAGGCACGCTCCAGCTGCGCTGCATTCGGTGCCGGCTCGACCAGATGCCCAATCGACTGACGTTGATGAATATTCTGATGAACCGTAGCTTCCACTGTATCCGTCATTGGCTTATATCTATCTGTAAAATCTGCTTCAAGATTAGCATAAACCACAGAATTTACTCTATTTGCGTTGGGTTATTTGTATGAATCCTGAGTTTTAATGGCTGGCTCATCTGTCACAGAGCCACTATATAAAACTGCATTTCTTTACAGCTTCTACAAACTCTAAAAGAGCAGATATGTTTAGATAGATAACTGATTCAACAAATAAAATATGGGGACTACACATGAACAAGCTGATTGGTTTAAGTGCTGCAGCCACGGCTGCGCTGTTTTTTACCGCCTGTGCTTCAAACCCGACCTCTTCGCTGGCAATTCAGAAAGAAAATAATCAGTACGAAGTCACCGGTTTAGGGAAAAGCAATATCATTTCTAAAAACAACGCCATTAGTACTGCCAACAAAACCTGTGGTAGCCGTGCTACACCGGTGGTGGTCGATGAACAGACCACTTATAACGGTGCTTTAAAAGGCGTGGTCGATGAACAGACCGGACAGATGATTCAGGCTGCCGCGACTGTGCTCGGCACCATCTCGGGTCGTAATGCCCAGCTGGCACAGGATGATGATTATCAGACCGTACTCACCTTCCGCTGTCAGGCCAATTAATCTGAACATAATCAAAAGATGCAATAAAAAATGGATCAGGTCCTTTGGAGCTGATCCATTTTTTCATTTTGATGCGGGTAGCTGCCTCAGCAACAACACGACATAGTAAAGTCTAGCAATAACCATCTAAACGGGTTAATGGCAGTTTTTGTCCGATGGCTTTTTCAATTTCTGGCAAATAGAAAGCATCATCTTCGGCCAGGAAACTAATACTGACCCCACGCGTACCAGCACGACCAGTACGGCCAATACGGTGCACGTAGTCATCTGATTGTTCTGGCAAGGTAAAGTTCACCACATGCGACACGCCATCGACGTGAATGCCGCGTCCGGCAACATCGGTGGCAATCATGATGTTGTGCTTGCCATTTTTAAACTGGTCCAGCATTTTCAGGCGTTTATCCTGGGCAATTTCACCAGATAGCATGACCACTTTATAGCCATCACGTTTCAGATGGTCATACAGACGGCGCACCTGATCGCGGCGGTTGGCAAAAATCATGACTTTTTCAATTGGCTCATCGCGCAGAATATCTTGCAGCAGTTTATATTTGTCTGAGTTCGACACCATATATACGCGCTGTTCGACATCGGCATTGGTTTTCTTTTCCGGTTCAATTTCGACAGTCACCGGTTCAAATAACCATTGCTGGGCCAGATTCAGCACATCGTAGCTAAAAGTGGCCGAGAACATTAAAGTCTGACGCTGCTCTTTACGCGGTGAAAAACGCACAATCCGTTTTACCGATGGAATAAAGCCCATATCCAGTAAACGGTCGGCTTCATCAATCACCAGAAATTCCAGCTGATCCAGCCAGACTTCTTTTTGCTCGACAAAGTCAATCAGACGACCCGGGGTCGCGACCATAATGTCGACAAAGTTTTTATCCAGCTGCGCTTTTTGCTTGTCAAAATCGACACCGCCCAACAAAGTCACCACATGCAGGTCAGTAAACTTCACCAGCTCTTTGGCATCGCTTTCAATCTGTAAGGCCAGTTCACGCGTCGGTGCCAGAATCAGGGCACGCGGCTCACCACGGAAACGCTGCTCTTTCACCGGATTATTCAATAAGTCATTGATTACGCTAATGAGGAAGGCAGCGGTTTTGCCGGTACCGGTCTGGGCGCGACCAATGGCATCATGTCCAGCCAAAGTAAATTTTAAAACCTTTTGCTGAATGGGCGTCATTTCCTTAAAACCTAAGGCCGCAATAGCTTGTCTCAGTTTCGGATGTAAATTTAAGGTTTCAAAACCAGATGACATAAAAATGTGCTCTAACTTATTAATCACAAAAACGTATCATATTATAAACAAAAAACGCCCCAATAGATGGAGCGTTTTTCAGATTAATCCAACGATTAGTCTAAAGGTTGTACTTCTTCCGCTTGGAAGCCTTTTTGACCTTTAACTACGCTGAACTCAACACGTTGACCGTCACGAAGTGAACGGTGGCCTTCGCCTTGAATCGCACGGAAGTGAACGAATACATCGTCGCCGCCGTTACGTTGAATAAAGCCAAAACCTTTAGTGTCGTTGAACCATTTAACTACGCCTTGTTCACGAGCTGTCATAAGTTAATCCTCATTGATTAAAAAGAAGGACCACCCGGTGTTGCAAACAGCAGAGTAAACAAAGTTTAAAAATATTTTTATTTCTAAGCTTGTAATCATTCTGTATAACTATTAACAAAATCCCGGTTACATCCAATTTGTAATAGGGCGACAAACAACAACTGCCTATCTCAAATCCTAAATACGCATCGAGCTTAACACGGGTTTATGACAAATAATAGATTTTTTTTGATTTATCTTATTCAGAATTCATGCTTTTTTTGACAAAGTTAATTCAAGATTTTTCAATGTTATATTTTGATAAAAACCGCAAATAAACTTTAGATTTGGCACCAAATTTGCTAATATTTTAAGTCCTTTTTTAAAGACCCGATTGAAGCAGATTATGGACAACTCTGTCGATGAAATGATCACCATTGATGCGATGGGACAACCCTGCCCCATGCCCTTACTGATGCTAAAACGCGCTTTAAAAAAAACCGGCGCCGGACACTTTCTGCTCAAGTCCTCTGACCCGCATAGTCAGCAAGATGTCAGCCGCTATTGTCAGATTCACCAGTACGGCTGTGAATTGACACAAATTTCTGCCAACGAGTTTCATTACTTTATTGAAATTAAATAATTTTCAATTAAAGTAAACAGCATGCATTGGCATAAAACTTTACATTTCTCTACCTTTTTTCCTTAATTTGCAAGGATATTGGTATTAAGATGAAATTTACAGGTAATACGACCCACCGATCCTATAAGGAGAACTCATGAGTGACAGCCGCAATCAGTTGATGCCCCTGTCATTATCTGCGCCAGGCGTAAATCTCGGTGCTTATATTAGTACCGTCAATCAAATTCCTATTTTAACGGCTGAACAAGAAAAAGAGTTAGCTGAACGTTATTATTACGATCAAGATTTAGATGCAGCAAAAATGCTGGTCATGTCGCATTTGCGATTTGTAGTCCATATTGCGCGTAGTTATGCAGGTTATGGTTTGCCACAAGGCGACCTGATTCAGGAAGGCAACCTCGGTCTAATGAAGGCCGTGAAACGCTTCGACCCGAATATGGGCGTGCGTCTGGTGTCATTTGCCGTGCACTGGATTAAAGCAGAGATTCACGAATATGTGATCCGTAACTGGCGTATTGTTAAAATTGCCACCACCAAGGCACAGCGTAAACTGTTCTTTAATTTACGCAGCCTGAAAAAATCCAGCAAAAAACTGACGCTGGAAGAAGCCAAATCGATTGCCAACGACCTGAATGTCACTCCGGAACAGGTCCTGGAAATGGAAGGCCGTCTGACCGCTTATGACGCGGCTTTCGAAGCGCAAAATGATGATGAAAGTGAAAACACTACCCATGTTGCGCCGGCGCTTTATTTAGAAGATAACCGTTACGATCCGGCCCGTCTGGTCGAAGATGAAGATTATGAGGCACAAAGCACCTCTGCCCTGCATGAAGCCATGGAGCAGCTGGATGACCGTTCGCGTAATATCTTGCAGCGTCGCTGGTTAGATGATGATAAATCGACCCTGCATGAACTAGCAGCTGAATATAATGTTTCTGCGGAGCGTATTCGCCAGCTTGAAAAAAATGCCATGGAAAAAATTAAAGTGGCAATGTCATCTAACTAAGTGATGATTCCAGAGTGCTAAAGTTAAAAAAGGGCGATCTGCCCTTTTTTGCTGTCTGTGCTTGCTGAAACCGGGCGATGATCTTAAAGAAATCCATTTTCTTCCCCCCTAAAATCAAAAAGCTGGATTCAATACCACATTTCAGGGTGAAAGTTTTTCACTTTCTCGTTGCCCGGAAAAATGTTAAGGTTGAGCGCAAATTTACTCAGGTCATTCTTGCTATGTGGATTGCAATTTCTGCCCTTAATTTAGCACTTGCGGTGATGTTAGGTGCATTTGGGGCACATGGCTTAAAAGCACGCGCAACAGAAGCTCAACTGGCGTGGTGGCAAACAGCGACTGATTATTTTTTCTATCATGCCCTCGGATTATTGGCACTGGCGATTCTGGCCAAAGTCATGACTCAATTTCCCATTAAAGCCAGCTTCCTGCTGATTCAGGTCGGGATTGTGTTTTTCTGTGGCTCATTGTATGTGATGGCGCTAGGTTTGCCGCGCGGTCTGGGGGCCATTACCCCAATTGGCGGTGCGCTAATGATTGCCGGCTGGCTGGTACTGGCCTGGAATGCCATGAAATATGCCCGATAATTCGGGAACGGAACAGCTAGGAAACTGCAGGTATGCACATTTATTTAAACGGCGAATTACAACAGACACAGTGCCATAATTTACTAGAACTGGTGCAACAACTGGCGTTGGAAGGCAAACGTTTTGCGGTAGAACAAAACGAGATGATTGTGCCGAAAAGCCGACTGGAAAGCACCCCTATTCATGATCAAGACCGCATTGAAATTATTCATGCCGTTGGCGGCGGCTAAGACGGAGCACGTATGGAAGACACCCTACTTAAAATCGGTTCACGCACTTTTAACTCGCGCTTGCTGGTGGGCACGGGAAAATATAAAGATCTGCAGGAAACAGATCTGGCCATTCAGGCCAGCGGTGCGGAAATTGTAACTGTTGCTATTCGTCGCGTGAATATTGGTCAGCATCCCGATCAGCCAAATTTGCTGTCTGTGATTCCACCAGAAAAATATACCATTTTGCCAAATACAGCCGGCTGTTTTGATGCCAACAGTGCAGTGCGTACCTGTATGCTGGCACGTGAACTGCTCGATGGTCATAATCTGGTAAAACTGGAAGTACTGGGCGATGAAAAAACCCTGTATCCAAACATCACCGAAACCTTAAAGGCAGCGCGCACGCTTATTGATGATGGTTTCGAGATTATGGTCTATACCTCGGATGATCCGATTGTGGCACAAGAACTGGAAAGCATGGGCTGTGTGGCAATTATGCCTTTAGGCAGCTTAATTGGTTCAGGACTGGGGATTTTAAACCCGCATACCATTTCTATTATTAAAGAAAATGCCAAAGTACCGGTACTGGTCGATGCGGGTGTCGGCACTGCCAGTGATGCAGCAATTGCCATGGAACTGGGCTGTGATGGTGTGTTAATGAATACTGCAATTGCAGCAGCGCAAAATCCGGTCCTGATGGCTTCGGCAATGCGCAAAGCAGTGGAAGCGGGTCGTGAAGCTTATCTGGCAGGCCGGATGCCGCGTAAACGTATGGCCAATGCCAGCTCGCCAGAAACCGGTTATTTCTTTAAATAATCCGGACATTATCTGCGCTAAGAGATGAGTTGATCCTTCAGGTTTCAATTGATTTAAAAGCGAAACATGAAAAAAGGACTCTGCTTGAGTCCTTTTTTATTACGGTTTTTAAACCTGAATCAAGGAATCAAGCCTTCATCACGCATGGCAATCTGCACCGATTGACGCTCGGCCACTTTATTGCGTAGCGCAATAATATGGGTATATGGGGTTAAATCATGATGAATATGGTTCGACCAGTTGGTCAGTACGAATAAATAGGCATCGGCCGGGCCAAAGTTATCATCGACCAGATATTCATTGTCTGATTCACCGATGGTTTTATCAATATAACTTAACAGACGGTCAATTTCAGCATAGGCTTTATTTTTTTCATCATCGGTTAACTGGCCACCGAAGAATACCGCGTAGGCATCATGCAGTTCCGAATTCAGATAACCTAACCATTCCAGCACTTTGGCACGGCCCATGCCGGATGGTGGAATTAAATCTTGTTTTGGATCGTGCTGAGCCAGAAACGGTAGAATTGCCACGTTCTCGGTCAGAATCAGACCAGGATTAATCTCAAGCGCCGGAACATAGCCTTTTGGATTAATTTCGTAATAATCATGACCTTTTTCGGTTTTATGGGTTTTCAGGTCGACACGTTCTAAATCAAAATCTACATTAATTTCATTTAAAATAATATGGGCCGCTAAAGAACATGCACCCGGTGAATAATAAAGCTTCATATCTGATCCTTGTTATATAACTACTAACTGTTTTAAATGGCTTCTAACAAACTTTCAAGTGATCGAACCTGTAAATTGCAAAAAAGCGTAAATGCGTAAAAAACATTTACCTTTTCAATATTGAGCAAGCGCGGCGCTTTTTCAAGTGGATTGCGGCTGCTTTTTTCACTTCATTTGTTTTACCATAGTCGCCTTTAAAGTTTCATGAAAAGCCGATTGTGATTAGTCTGAAAAAAGAAGAGTGGTTTTCCAATATCCGGACCGATGTGCTGGCCGGTCTGGTGGTGGGGCTGGCCCTGATTCCTGAATCCATTGCCTTTTCTGCGATTGCCGGCGTCGATCCACAAGTTGGCTTATATGCCTCCTTCTGTATTGCCGTGACCATTGCATTTTTTGGTGGCCGCACGGCGATGATTTCGGCCGCGACGGGCGCCATGGCGCTGCTGATGATTACCCTGGTCAAAGAGCACGGGCTGCAATATTTACTGGCGGCAACGGTACTGACCGGGATCATTCAGGTGGTGGCCGGCTATTTTAAAGTGGCCAAGCTGATGCGCTTTGTGTCGCAATCGGTGGTCTATGGTTTTGTGAATGCGCTGGCGATTTTAATTTTTGTCGCGCAACTTCCAGAGCTGATGCAAATGGATCTGTGGGGCTATGTCTTTGTCGGCCTGGGGCTGGCGGTAGTTTATCTGTTTCCCTATCTGCCTAAAATTGGCAAGGCGGTGCCCTCACCCTTAATCTGCATTATTGTGCTGAGTCTGCTGGCGCTATTTTTGGGTGCCGATATGCGTACGGTGAGCGATCTGGGACAGTTTCCAGACACCTTACCGGTATTTTTAATTCCTGAAATTCCGCTGAATTTTGAAACGCTGGCGATTATTTTCCCTTATTCCATCACCCTTGCGACAGTGGGTTTACTGGAAACCATGATGACCACCACCATTGTAAATGAAGTGACGGAAACTGAAGGTGACCGTCATCAGGAATGTCGTGGTCAGGGCTATGCCAATATTGTCAGCGGTTTTATGGGCGGGATGGCCGGCTGTGCCATGATTGGCCAGTCGATTATTAACGTCAGCTCTGGTGCGCGTACCCGTCTTTCTACTTTGGTCGCCGGCGTTTTCCTGCTGTGTCTGGTGGTGTTCTTTAAAGACTGGCTGGCTTATATTCCAATGGCGGCACTGGTGGCGATTATGATTATGGTGGCCTTTACCACCTTTAACTGGGATTCGGTGCGTAACTTTAGCAAGCATCCAAAGCAAAGTAATATTGTGATGCTGACCGTGGTGGCCATTGTACTGGCGACGCACAACCTAGCCTTGGGTGTTTTCGTTGGGGTATTGCTGTCTGCCTTGTTCCTGGTGAATAAGCTGGAAAGTGAAGTCAAAGTTCAGTCTGAACGCGTACAGGATACACGCCGTTATCAGATTACCGGACAGATTTTCTTTAGCAGCTCGGACAAGTTTTTCCAGTTCTTTGACTTTAAGGAAAATCTGCAACAGGTAAAGATTGATCTGACTCATGCGCATATTTGGGATTTAACCTCGGTCAATATGCTAAATACTGTGGTGCAGAAATTTGAAGCTCGCGGGATTCAGGTCGAGCTGATTGGCTTAAATGAAGCCAGTGACACCCTGATTGATAAATTAAGTCCGAATTAAGCTTGAATAAAAACTGCCTAAAGAAAAAACGCCTGATAATCAGGCGTTTTTTATGGCAGATCAATACCCGCCTTATTTACGGCGACGTAACCAAGCCGCAGCACTCAGCCCGAATAATCCCAATAATGACCATAGGCCGGTACTCCCCCCATGGGTATCCGCTTTGGAGTCTTCCGATGGCTTTGGCTCTGCCGGTGCATCTGACAGGTCCAGATCAATAATAATCGGGTCGTGGTCAGATGAACGGAAAGCATCCGGGCTATAAAAGGCCTGAATCTGCTCGGCAGTTTTATAGTCTTCGTTATAGGCCAGTGCCGTCGGTTCATCAGCATTAATGGCCCATGCAAAAGCACGTTTAACCCGTGGATACAATTGTGCATCGGCAATGGCATGGTCTAAATTACCGGCGCCGCCATAGCCTTGGGTATTACTGGCCACGCCAAACACATAACTATAAGCCTGTTTGCCCTGTCCGATTTTTTCATCATTAAACAGATTTTTATAGTTGGCCTTTTCCAGCGCCAAAATCGGATCTTCTTTGGCATAACTGTTTAAGTCGCCCAGAATCAGGACATTGGGCTTCGTTACTTTGGTTGGATTGGTCGCCAGCCATTGCATTAATTTCTGTACTGCGGTCACACGGGTGCTATTCCAGCAGCCTTGACCATCGTCCTGATCTGCATCTAGGCCGGTATCAGGACAGCTACCTTTGGATTTCAGATGCTGTGGCACCACGGTAAAGCTTTCGCCACCCGCCACAGGTTTAAAACTTTGCGCCATGGTGACACGATTCAATTGTGTACCATCATCAAATACGGCAGCGGCATTCACCGGCGTCAGGCGTTTGCTGTTATAAATCATGGCTACGGCAATGGTATCGGTGCCCAAGCGATCTGCATTTGGCGGTGTCACATACTTCCAGTCTGGCCCCAGACTTTGGGTTAAATAGGCAATAGCGCTGTCTGGGCCATAACCATTGTTGGCAATTTCATTCAGGCCATAGACATCGGCATCAATGGCTTTTAAGGCACTGACAATTTTCTGATGCTGCTTGTCGAACTCTGCTTTGGTTTTTGCACCGCGCTCGGTCGGGAAGCCTTGTGCCGCCCCATTGTCATAGTTCAGGACATTAAAGGCCGCAGCACGAATCTGGGCAGTATTTTTGGCGCTGACGCTGCTGCGCTCATTTTTGTCTGCCACGATATTCGGCAAGGTTCTGCCCTGAACAGGCTGAATACGCCACTGGTTAAAACGATATTCCAAAATCCCTTCTACATTTTGCAGCTCATAGCCGGCTCTTAAGGTATTTTGCGCATTAAAGTTCAGCGGCAACCACGGCGTCCGGTTCTGGTTGTTATAGCCATCATCCAGAATAATTTTCGACAGCAGGTTTTGTTTGGCCAGGCTGAGTGCTTCGTCGGATTTGGCCGGATACAGATTGGTCGGCATATATAAACGCCCAAGGCTTAGGGCCAGCTCGCCATAACGGCCATAATTATAGTTTTCACTGACGGTCAGAGTTTGCGGCAGTTTAACCAGTGCACCCTGATAACGCTGCGGTGCATGCTGCTGCATATCCGTCAGGCTTTCAAACGGTAAATTTACCGTTTTTGGTGCTACCCAGCTTGCCGCTTGCGGATTACAGGTTTGAATATCCTGAGTCAGCTGGTCCAGCTGCAGCTGGTTTTGATAGCTAGTGAGGCGACCGCGTAAAATCACCTCTTCCCCAACCTGACCACCTTTGATCTGGCTGCTGGCCGGAATATAAACAAAAATCGCATTATTCAGGTTTGGTTTGGCTTTGCTATCTGGCGTTTGCAGATAAAAACCGGAAAAACCATTGCTATAACGATAATCTGCGGTCATCACCCCACGCACGGTATAGATCTGGTTCTTGCTGGCACTGTGCAAATCGGCAATGGCGGTATCACTACTGCTACAGCTAATCGTTTCCGTCACAGGCGGTGGCTGCTCTCCTTCTGGCAGCAAATACTGACTAAAAGCATTCCGGTCAGACCAGGCCGTCCATTCACTGTTCACATCAAAAGGTGCTGTTGGGTCAACTGAGCTAACACTATGCGTGGTTTTATTGCGGCTTAAACTGGTGCCCTCTGCCCAACTCGTAGTCTGTCCAAGCACACCAAAACGATCGACCGGTGTATTATGCTTATACAGCACAACAGCATCATTACCATTAAAATTCAGACTTGCGATTTTTTTGACCAGATCGCCCAGCACCAGCTCCAATTCACTTCGCCCGACCAGATATTCAGCTTTGGCCGGCAACACTCCCTCTAAAGATACCGTCAGTCCGGCTGTGGTTGAGCCATTGGAAAAAATCTTGATTTGATACTGAGATAAATCGGCCGCTGTCGCATCGGGGTTATAAATCTCCAGTCCCTTACGGTTCGATGTACCATCGACATATTGACTGAACATCAGCTCTGCATGTGCAGAAAAGCCACAACCCATGAGTGCCATGGCCCAGCATAAAGTATGTAATTTCATTGTTTTTTATCAGTTGTTAAAGCTTATTCAGGCTATTTTTTAGACATGACAGATGTATGAACATTTGATGAAACTATTTCTGCATTTTCATGACAGCTGCCGTGAAAAAAATAGCGCAATGCATGAAAAAATTTGACTTCAACTGCTCAGGACTTAAAATACCGCATTTGAATTTTTTACGATTGCCAAAGTTATGTCGAATGATCAATTAGACCAGCAAGTCGTCGAGCTGGACAACTTAAACGAGCACCGTGAAATTGTGACGTTTATGCGTCGTTCCTCACCACTCAACACCTCTCAACGTACTGCGCTTGAACAATATGGTCACCTAATTTTGGAATATCCGGTTGGCGATTTACGTCAGCATTTTGAACATCCAGAACGTCCTTTAACGGTGGAAATCGGTTTTGGGATGGGCCGTTCACTGGTCTTAATGGCACAGGCCAATCCGGAGCGTAACTTTGTGGGTATTGAAGTGCATGTGCCAGGTATTGCCCAGTGCGTATATGAAGCAGGCACGGCCGGTTTAAGCAACCTGCGCGTCCTGGATGCCGATGCAATTCAGGTGCTGCGTGAAATGCCAGACAACAGCATTAACACCGTACAACTGTACTTCCCAGACCCATGGCAGAAGAAACGCCACTTCAAACGCCGTTTTGTGGTGGATGAACGTATGGAACTGGTCGAGCAAAAACTGGAAATGGGCGGCACTTTCCATGCAGCAACTGACTGGGAACCGTATGCAGAATGGATGCTGGACGTGCTGGACAACCGTTCCCGTTTAGAAAACCTGGCAGGCAAAGGCAACAGCTATCCACGTCCGGAATGGCGCCCGCAAACCAAATTTGAACGCCGCGGTATTGAAGCCGGTCACAAGATTAACGACTTTATCTTTAAGAAAATTTCTTAATCACAAAGTTGAAAAAGCGCTGAAATCTCAGCGCTTTTTTTATACGTCCCTATCTTGAGATTAGACAAAATAGATGATCTACCAGTCAAAAGTGATTTAAAAGATCAGATCAACGACTCGATTAACCAGTATAAAACCGAAGATAACAACAATGGTTTATGACTGATGACGTTCTAAAATCTGCTGGCTGAATAGTTGATAAACCGCCTGTAAATCGGGTCGCTGTGCATCGGCCAATAACTGCTGATGCATCTGTAAAATATTCTGATCACCACGCATGGCCGGGCCGGTCTGCATGATTTTAGGGTCGGCCTGGGTGGCCTTCTGCGCCGTTTCCAGCATTAACGGATACAGCAGACTAAAATCGACCTGCTGGACATCAACAATTTGCCGGGCCATGTCATAACAATAATTACTGAAATTACAGGCAAACACCGCGGCCAGATGCAGGCTCAGACGCTGCTCGGAGCTATAGGCATAAACCCACTGACTGAGTTCATTGGCCAGCTGCAACAATACAGCCTGATCGTCTTCATGTGCCGCTTCAATAAATACAGGGGTCTGACTCCAGTCAATCTCACGTTCCAGACTAAAGGTTTGCAGCGGATAAAATACTCCGGCACGTGCATGTACCTGCTGCAACAGCTGCATTGCAGTACTGCCGGAGGTATGGACCATCAGCACTTCAGGCAAATGAGGATGCACCTGCTCAATTACCGCGGCAATGGATTGATCACTCACCGCAATGATCACCAAGTCTAATGTTGCATCAAACTGTTCAGGGCTATGAATTGCACTGGCCTGTACCTGCTGTGCCAGCTGCGCTGCCTTATCCAAACTGCGGCTATAAATCTGTACTATCTGGTGCCGTGCACTCAATGCCCGTGCCAGATGATGTGCTACCCGCCCCGCGCCAATAATCCCGATTCGCATCTGTTTCATCTATATTTTGAACTGCCCACAGCATGCCAATAAAAAAAGGACGAATCAATTCGTCCTGATAGACTTGAGCCAGTTTTAGAACTTTCTTAAGGTCAGAATCTGTTCACTGCGTCCAAATGGCCCATGAACATCATGCAGAATGCCGCTGGTCAGACCAATACCGTCTTCACCATATTGTTGTACCACTTCCAGTCCTAGCCACTGGCCTTGCGGTAAGCGGTGCAGATGAATTTGCAAATCCAGGTTTGGAAAGCCCCAACCGGCATTCGGGTCCTGACGTGGCACCACACCATTGGCGGTATCTACCATGCCCATCAGGCGGGTAAAATCGGACGTCGGCTGGCCGTCAATCATTTCAAGCTGATTACTGAGCCAGACAATGCCTTTGCCCGGACGATGGTCCAGATGGGCACGGGTCTGAATGCTTTGAATATAGCCGCCTGGCCAGCAGCGCATGCCATCCCACTCGGGTAAATAGTCCGGACTTTCTGCCGGTAAATCTTCCAGACCAGCAATGGCACGAGTGTCGGAAGTCAGCATTTTCCAGGCACGCGCCACAATACAGGTTTTGCCATTGGCACACATTTCCGCTTCAATCAGTTCAATGGTTTTGCCCGGGCGAATCATGCGGGTAGTAATCGAAAATTCACCAAAGGCAATCAAACCAAAAATATCCAGCCCGACCCGGCCAATGCGCATTTCTGCACGTGGCTGGAACTGTTCCAGCTCTGCACAAAGAATACCGGTGGCAGGTGCCATATGCTGCTCATGCGGATTCCACGCGCCCTGAGCATGAATATTCGATTCATAATAAGCTGTGCTGCTGCCATCTGCATGCTGTTCACGTCTGATAAAACTGTAATATGCCGACATTATTTTCCCTACTTCCTTGCTCTTTGGTCTGTGTGCTACCTGCCTGTGTAGCCTCTGTTTCGTTTATTTTCGTGCAAAAAAACCATAATAACTCATGATTTGACAATAAACCCTGCAACTTTTAAATCCGACTTTTGTTAATACGTCTTTGGTCTGTTCAGCCGAAACCAGTTCAAAATCATCATCCAGACGTGCAATCATCTTTTCACTCTGGCTCACTGTTAAGCCCTGTTGCACCGCTACATGCTGCAGCACTTGCTGTTCAGCCAATGTTTCAGGCTGCATCAGGTCATAACTGAGGAAAACACCACCCGGTTTTAAGCGCTGGCAGATGTCCTGAAAAAAATCGGCTTTGGCCGGCATGGGAATAAAATGCGCCACCAGAATGGCCAGTGCCGCATCAAAAGGCTGAGGGGACTCTAAACTCTGGGTATCGGCCTGAATAAACTGCACCCGCTCGGCACCTGCAATTGAGCGGATCGTATTTTGTGCCTGTTCCAGCATGGCACGGGAGGGATCAATGGCGGTAATCTGCCACTGTGGATGATGCGCCAATAAATAGGTCAGCTCATAGCCTGTCCCGCACCCGACCACCAGAATATGCACAGTTTCCGGTAATTCTGCCGTTAGAATGGCATCAATCTGTTGATGTACCAGTTCATAGCCGGGAATCAGTTTACGGATGTGATCATCATAGCCGGCGACAATGACTTCACTGTGAAAGTTTTTGGCCATCTTTAACTCACTCTACCTCTGACTCTTGAATAGACTTGCGAAGATCATTCTTGTTGGAAAGTCATGACAGCTCGCGGAAAGCAAAGCAATTTTGCTCTGATTTGATTTTTCCCGAGATTCAATCACATGACCGGCGATATCCCTGTCGCCCTGTCATGTGATTAGATGCCTGCATGAATCAAGCAATTTCTTTTAGGTTCAACTCTTCACGCATAAATTCACGCAGCTTAAACTTCTGCGCCTTACCCGATGCAGTCATTGGAAACTCGCTAAAGAAACGCACATAACGTGGCACTTTATTGTGTGAAATATGCTCGGCGCAGTACTGGCGAATGGTTTCTTCTGTACATGGATCGTTTTCATGCAGAATAATGCAGGCGCAAAGTTCTTCGCCATATTTATGGTCAGGTACGCCAATCACCTGTACATCGCAAACCGCCGGATGGGTATAGAGGAAATCTTCAATTTCTTTCGGGAACAGGTTTTCACCGCCACGAATCACCACATCTTTAATCCGGCCTTTAATTTTGACAAAGCCTTCATCGTCCATTTCAGCGATATCACCGGTATGCATCCAGCGCGCGGCATCAATCACTTCTGCGGTTTTTTCCTGATCTTCCCAATAGCCGAGCATTACCGAATAACCGCGAACACAGAGTTCACCGAGCTGTCCACGTGGTACCACCTTGCCCTCTTCATCGACAATTTTGACT
Organism: Acinetobacter sp. Brlt_5; assembly: GCF_051949055.1. NCBI lineage: Bacteria > Pseudomonadati > Pseudomonadota > Gammaproteobacteria > Moraxellales > Moraxellaceae > Acinetobacter > Acinetobacter sp. Brlt_5. The sequence continues at coordinate 199,228 of NZ_JAYJLP010000002.1, read as the reverse complement.
TCCAGATGTGGATGGACTCGGCCTACGGTACTGACGCGACGTTCCACCGAATCTTCCGTTGAACTTTGCGCACTTACCGGTGCTGTTTCAGTCATGCCATAGCAGATGGTAATTTCCGACATATGCATGCGGTCAATCACGCGCTGCATGATTTCCTGCGGACATGGACTGCCGGCCATAATACCGGTGCGCAAGCTTGACAGGTCAAACTCATCAAACTGTTCATGCTCTAAAATGGCAATGAACATGGTCGGTACGCCATAAGCGGCGGTACATTTTTCCTGCTGAATGGCTTTTAAAGTATCCAGCGGGTTAAATACGGCTGATGGATAAACCATGGTGGAACCATGAGTGATACAGGCCAAGTTCCCCATCACCATCCCGAAACAGTGGAATAACGGCACTGAAATACAGACCCGATCTGCCGGGCTGAGATGAATTGCTTCACCGACAAAATAGCCATTATTTAAAATGTTGTTATGGGTCAGCATGGTGCCTTTCGGATTCCCGGTGGTGCCCGATGTAAACTGAATATTAATAGTTTCATCAAACTGCAATTCACTAGAAATCTGCTGCAGTTTTTGCAACATTTTTTTGCTTGGCGGGGTCAGTAAATCCTGAAAGCGGTGTAATCCGGCATGTTCCTGATCATCAATTTTAATAATATGTTTCAGATGCGGCAGGCGCTCGGCTTTCAGCACTTTGCTTGCTGCCTGGTTCAGCTCCGGGGCAATTTTGGTCAGAATCTCCTGATAATTGGTGGTCTTGAACTGCGAGGCAATCACCAGTCCCTTACACGACACTTTATTCAGTACATATTCCAGCTCATTGCTTTTATAGGCCGGGTTCAGGTTCACCAGAATAATGCCGGCTTTAAAGGCCGCAAACTGGGTAATAGTCCATTCCACGCAGTTCGGCGACCAGATTGCAAGACGGTCACCTTTTTGAAAGCCCAGTTTCAGCAAACTGCAGGCAAAGGCATTCACCTGCTCTTGCAACTGCCGGTAGCTCAAACGCACATTCTGATGCAGGCTGACCACCGCATCCTGTTCGGCGTATTGCGCGCAAGCCTGATCAAATTTTTCACCAATCGTTGTGCCCAGTAAAGGCTGGCTGCTCGTTCCGTAGGCGTAGCTTAACCGTACTTGTGTCATTGAATCGTTCTCCTTGATTCTTTGTAATTCTGATTTTCAACTCTACTAATTGTTTTTGAACCACGACTACCTGTCTGTCTTCCCTGCCGTTTTTATCGTTTTTACTCACTTCCCTCCTGTCGACGTACTGCGTTCACACAAAAATCGGCAATCTGTTTGACAAAGTAATCCTTATAGTTTTGATCAAACATCACATTGCGAGATGGGTTCAAAGGTTCAATCACCACAAAAGTCATAGAGCCAACCACGCCCAGTGCGGCGGTGTTCAAATCTTCAAACTCAAACTCACCATTGACTTTTCCTTCAGCCAAAATTTCCTTAATGCTCTGCTTGATCAGCTGTTTACTGCGAAAACGTTCATGTTCCATTTCCGGATCAACCGGTTCAAACATGAGCGCATACGCCAGTTGGGGACTGTTCATGGCACGCTTCACAAAAGTTGTAACAGATTTTTGCAATTTCTGTTTTGGCGATAAATCCGAGCCGGCAATGTGGTTCAAAATTTCAACCTCATGCTGAATCGCATTCGACAACACTTCAATTAAAATCTGGCTTTTGTTTTCGAAATATCGATAGACCAAACCGGTAGATACACCGGCACGTTCCGCAATGGCCTGAATCGACGCCTCTTTAAAGCCCCCTTGAGCAATTAGTTCACGAGCGGACTGCAAAATCGACAGGCGATTCTGTTCCATTCGTTCCTGCATCAATGATGATCTTTTATAACTCATATCTTATTCTCAACCAGATAAAATGAATTGTAAATCATTTTGTGAATTTTAGTTCACTTTTTTAAATTTTCGATGTATGTTAAAAACCAAGCACAACAAAAATGCTTTTTTGGAAACAACAAATATAACCGCAGGATGGATGAAGAAATGAATTTACAAAGCTTGGATTTCGGTTTGGATGAAACACTGATCGCCCTTCGTGATTCAGTTGCTGCATTTTGTGCAAAAGAGATCGCACCCATTGCTCAACAGGTCGACCGTGACAACGAATTCCCTGCTCATCTTTGGAAAAAGTTTGGGGACATGGGTTTACTCGGTCTGACTGTAAGTGAGGAATATGGTGGCACCAACCTCGGTTATCTGGCACATATTATTGCCATGCAGGAAATTTCACGTGCCTCAGCATCCATTGGCCTTTCCTACGGGGCACATTCTAACCTATGTGTGAACCAAATTAAGCGTAATGGTAACGAAGAACAGAAACAGCGCTATTTACCGAAACTGATTTCAGGTGAATATGTCGGCGCATTGGCCATGTCAGAACCGAATGCCGGCTCCGATGTGGTCAGCATGAAACTCAAAGCTGAAGATCAGGGCGATCATTATCTGCTAAACGGTTCAAAAATGTGGATCACCAACGGTGGTGATGCAGATGTGCTGGTGGTCTATGCCAAAACTGATACCCAGGCCGGCGCCAAAGGCATGACCGCTTTCCTGATTGAAAAAACCATGCCGGGCTTTAGCCACGGTACGCACCTGGACAAACTGGGCATGCGCGGCTCGAATACCTATCCACTGTTCTTTGACAACGTGCGCGTACCGAAAGAAAACGTCCTCGGCGGTGTCGGCAATGGTGTAAAAGTGCTGATGAGTGGTCTGGACTATGAACGTGCTGTATTAAGCGCAGGCCCACTGGGCATTATGGATGCCTGCCTAGACACCGTGATTCCGTATATCCACGAGCGTAAACAGTTTGGTCAGGCACTGGGCGAATTCCAGTTGATGCAAGGCAAAATTGCCGATATGTATTCGACCTGGCTGGCCTGTAAAGCCCTGGTCTATGCGGTAGGTGCAGAATGTGACAAAGCCGAGCATAGCCGCAGCCTGCGTAAAGATGCTGCCAGCACAATTTTATATGCAGCCGAAAAAGCCACCTGGATGGCCGGTGAAACCATTCAGACGCTAGGTGGGAACGGTTATATCAATGAATTTTCTGCTGGCCGTTTATGGCGTGATGCCAAACTCTATGAAATTGGTGCAGGCACCTCGGAAATTCGCCGTATGCTGATTGGCCGCGAACTGTTTAACGAAACTGCCTAAAAATAAATCACAAGAATAGACAAGGATGTTGGCATGAATCAATTACAGAGCAAAATCAATATTCGCAGCGAAGAGTTCAAAAACAACCTCGCAGCGATGCAAACCCTGGTCGATGACCTGAAACAGAAAGTCCAGAAAATTGCCCTAGGCGGCGGTGAAACTGCACGTCAGAAACATCTGGATCGCGGTAAATTATTACCACGTGAACGGATTGACCATCTGATTGATCCGGGTACGGCTTTTATTGAAATTGGTCAGCTGGCTGCCTATCAGGTGTATCAGGATGATGTACCTGCTGCCGGTGTGGTGGCCGGTGTCGGTCAGGTCAATGGCGTGACCTGTATGATCATTGCCAATGATGCGACAGTAAAAGGCGGAACGTACTACCCGCTGACCGTGAAAAAGCATTTACGCGCTCAGGAAATTGCCGAGCAGAACCATCTGACCTGTATCTATCTGGTCGATTCTGGCGGTGCCTATTTACCGCTGCAAGATGAAGTGTTCCCAGATCGTGACCACTTCGGCCGTATTTTCTACAATCAGGCGCGCATGTCGAGCATGGGCATTGCCCAGATTGCCGTGGTGATGGGCAGCTGTACAGCCGGCGGTGCTTATGTCCCTGCCATGTCGGATGAAACCATTATTGTGCGGAATCAGGGTACCATCTTCCTGGGGGGCCCGCCACTGGTGAAAGCTGCCACCGGTGAAGTGGTCAGCAGTGAAGACCTGGGCGGTGGCGATGTGCACACCCGTTTATCAGGTGTGGCCGATCATCTGGCAGAAAATGACGAACATGCTTTGGCCATTGCCCGCAACATCGTCGCCAATTTAAATAAAAAACCAAATCCGCAGCCGGAAAATGTCGAAGCACCATTATTCGATGCGTCAGAGCTGTACGGCATTGTCCCGACTGATGCACGTAAACCGTTTGATGTGCGTGAAGTGATTGCGCGTATTGTCGACGGTTCACGCTTTGACGAATTCAAGGCACGCTTTGGGACTACCCTGGTCACTGGCTTTGCCAAGCTCTATGGAATGCCAGTTGGAATTATTGCCAACAATGGAATTTTATTCTCTGAGTCTGCACAAAAAGGCGCGCATTTTATTGAACTATGTACCCAGCGCAATATTCCGCTGATCTTCCTGCAAAACATCACCGGCTTTATGGTGGGTCGTCAGTATGAAAATGAAGGTATTGCTAAAAATGGTGCCAAGCTGGTGATGGCCGTCGCGACAGCCAATGTGCCTAAACTGACTCTGGTGATTGGCGGTTCTTTTGGTGCCGGTAACTATGGCATGTGTGGCCGTGCTTACTCGCCACGCTTTATGTGGACCTGGCCAAACTCGCGTATTTCAGTGATGGGCGGTGAACAGGCCTCTAGCGTATTGTCGACTTTGAAACGCGATCAGATTGAGCAAAAAGGTGGCAGCTGGTCAGCTGAAGAAGAAGACCAGTTTAAACAGCCAATTCGTGACCAATATGAACGCCAAGGCCATCCTTATTATGCTTCTGCGCGTTTATGGGATGATGGCGTCATTGATCCTGCGCAATCACGTGAAGTATTGGCGCTCAGTCTGGCGGCAGCATTAAATGCCCCAATCCAGCCAACCAAATTCGGCGTGTTCCGCATGTAAGAGGTGACAAAAATGGATTATCAATTTTTACAACTCGAACAGCAAGATCAGGTGGCTACGGTGTGGATTAACCGTGCCGAACTGCACAATGCCTTTAATACGCAGGTCATTGAAGAATTACATGCCTGCTTTCAGCAGCTAAATACCCGCGCTGATGTACGTGTGGTGATTCTGGCCGGTCGTGGCAAGAGCTTCTCTGCCGGTGCCGACCTGAACTGGATGAAACAGGCCGGTCAGGCCTCACAAGCCGACAATGAAGCCGATGCCCTGAAACTGGCCAAAATGCTGCAAAGTCTGGCCACCTTGAAACAGCCGACTATCGCTCGCGTACATGGCATTGCCTTTGGTGGTGGTATGGGTCTGGCCTCGGCCTGTGATATTTGTGTGGCCAGCACCGATGCCAAATTTGCCACCTCTGAGGTACGTTTAGGCCTGGCGCCATCCACCATCAGCCCTTATGTCATTCGTGCCATTGGCGCACGTCAGGCATCACGTTACTTTTTAACTGCTGAACGGATTTCTGCAGCACAGGCACACGCTATTGGTCTGGCACATGAAGTGACCGCACCGGAACAGCTGGACAGCAAAATTGATGAAATTGTGCAGGCCTTATTACTCGGTGGCCCTGAAGCACAGCACGCATCGAAACAGCTCATTCAGATGGTGAACCAGCAAGTCCTGACCGAGGACCTCTTGCTGCAAACCGCACAGCATATTGCCCACGTTCGCCAGGGAGATGAGGCGAAAAACGGCTTAAATGCTTTCCTTAACAAACAAAGCCCGGCCTGGATCAAGACCACGGCATAACAACTAGAAGGATCCTAACGATGTTTGAAAAGATTTTAATTGCCAACCGTGGTGAAATTGCCTGCCGTGTCATTCGTACTGCCAAAAAACTGGGAATTGCAACTGTTGCAGTCTATTCAGATGCAGATGCTCAGGCCCAGCATGTCAAACTGGCCGATGAAGCAGTCTATATTGGTGAATCACCAGCAGCACAAAGCTATTTACAGATTGAACGGATTATCGAAGCCGCAAAAAGTACCGGCGCACAAGCCATTCACCCGGGTTATGGCTTCCTGTCTGAAAATGACCAGTTTGCTTTTGCCTGTCAGGACAACAACATTGTCTTTATTGGCCCGCCAGTTGACGCCATTCTGGCGATGGGTTTAAAAGCCACCTCTAAAGCCTTGATGGAAAAAGCCGGCGTACCACTGACACCGGGTTATCATGGCACCAATCAGGATGCTGCGTTCTTAAAACAGCAAGCCGATGACATTGGCTATCCGGTGCTGATTAAAGCCAGCGCCGGCGGTGGCGGTAAAGGGATGCGTCTGGTTGAGCGCAGTGAGGATTTCCTTAGCGCCCTGGCCTCATGTAAGAGTGAAGCCCGTTCCAGCTTTGGCAATGAAGATGTACTGATTGAACGCTATGTAGTGCAGCCGCGTCATATTGAAGTGCAAGTGTTTGGCGATACCCATGGCAACTATGTGCATCTGTTTGAGCGTGATTGCTCGGTACAGCGCCGCCATCAGAAAGTACTGGAAGAAGCACCAGCACCGAAAATGCCGGAAGATAAACTGGAAGCCATGCGTCAAGCCGCAATTGATGCCGCGCGTGCCGTGAATTATGTTGGTGCCGGTACGGTCGAGTTTATTGTCGAGCAAGATGGTACTGCCTACTTCATGGAAATGAACACCCGTCTGCAGGTTGAACACCCGGTGACTGAAATGATTACCGGTCAGGATCTGGTCGAGTGGCAATTACGCGTCGCCTTTGGTGAGCCTTTACCAAAACAGCAGCACGAATTGCAGATTCACGGCCATGCTCTGGAAGCACGTGTTTATGCCGAAGAACCTGAAAAAGGCTTTATTCCGGCGATTGGTCAAATCAGCTATCTGCATTATCCAGCACAAAATGAAGCGGTACGTGTCGACAGCGGTATTGTTGAAGGCGATGAAATTAGCACCTACTACGACCCAATGATTGCCAAACTGATTGTCTGGGGCAAAAACCGTGAAGCGGCATTAACGCAAATGCACCATGCTTTAGGTCAGTTCCATGTTGATGGTCTGGGCAACAACATTGCCTTCCTGGATCGTCTGGTGCTGTGCGATTCTTTCAAAAATGCCAATTTGGATACTGGCCTGATTCAGCGCGAAGAAGAATTCCTGCTAAAACCGGCCACAGAGCTGAACAGTACGCTAGTGGTCAGCGCGGCCTTCATCGAATTGCTGTCACGTTTGGCCCAGAACCCGAGCGCCCGCAATCCGGTCTGGCAGACCAATGCTTTCTGGCGTTTAAACCTGCAATCGGGGCAGACAATCAAATTACAATGTAATGACAAAACCTTAAATATCCAGTTTGCAGCACAAGAACATGGCTTTGTCGCACAGTATGAGGGTCAGACTTTTGAGCTTGAGGGTCAGTTACTGGATACGCATACCCTGCAATTCAAGCTGGCCGGCAAACAGCAAAAACTGGCCTTTAGCCAGACTGAACATGGCATTACCCTGTTCCAGAATGGCCAGAGCTGTAAATTTACCTATCTGAAACCGGTATTTAACCAGGATGATGAACAAGGTGCAGAAAACAACCTGACTGCGCCAATGCCGGGTGTCATCACTCAGGTACTGGTCGCGGCCAATGACAAAGTCAAAAAAGACGATGTCCTGATGACCCTCGAAGCCATGAAAATCGAATACTCGATTCGTGCACCGCATGATGGCATCGTGGCCAGCTCTTACTTCCAGGCCGGTGATCAGGTCAAAGCTGGCGATGAGCTGGTGGAATTCCAGCCGCTGGCGGAGGAAGTCGCATGAGCGAATTTGTCAAAATTGTTGAAGTCGGGCCACGCGATGGCCTGCAAAATGAAAAAACACCCTTAACCCTGGATGACCGCAGACAGCTGATTCTGGATTTAATGCAAACCGGTTTACAGGCCATTGAAGTTGGTTCCTGTGTATCGGCCAAATGGGTACCGCAAATGGCAGACAGCGATGTGCTGTTTGCCGGCTTGCCCAAAGATCCAAATATTCAGTTCAGCCTGCTCACGCCAAACCTGAAAGGTTTTGAATCTGCGCTGGCAGTGGGTTGCAAAGAAGTGGCGGTCTTTACCGCCGCGTCTGAAAGTTTTACCCGCAAAAACATCAATTGTTCGATTGATGAAAGCTTTGAAAAATTCAGCGATGTAATGCGTGAAGCCAAAGCGCACAACATTCGTGTGCGTGGTTATGTGTCCTGTATGGTCGATTGTCCGTATGAAGGCGCAATTGATCCGCAGCAGGTGGCAAAAGTTTCGCAGCGCCTGCTGGATATGGGCTGCTATGAAGTGTCTTTGGGTGAAACCATTGGCACCGCCACACCCGACCGGGTGAAAAAAGTCTGGGACGCCTGTCTAGCTGAACTGGATACGACGGTGCTGGCCGGTCATTTCCATAATACCTATGGCATGGCCATCGCCAATATTTACCAGTCACTGCTGCAAGGTATTCGCGTTTTTGACTCGTCAATTGCCGGTTTAGGCGGCTGTCCTTATGCCAAAGGCGCATCCGGCAATGTCTCAACCGAAGATCTGTATTATCTGCTGTCCAACATGGGCTATGAAACCGGCATTCAGCTGGATGCCTTGATGCAGGCCAGCCGTAATATCAGCAATGTTTTACAGCGCAATAATCCATCCAATTATGCCAATGCCTACTGGCAAAAAGCCTGCGCTTAATAACCGAATAAAACCCGGCTTGAGCAATGCCCTCAAGCCACTCAAGGATGTAACAGCAGCAACCTGCTGAAAAAGGATAAAAAATAGAGGTGACACATGGCAAATAAAGTCTATGACAGCGCACAAGCCGCCTTAAATGGCGTGGTTCAGGATGGCCAGACCCTGGCCGTAGGTGGTTTTGGCCTGTGCGGGATTCCTGAAGCATTAATTGCCGCGCTAAAAGACACCGGTGCCAAACAGCTGACCTGTATTTCCAACAATGCCGGTGTCGATGGTTTTGGTCTGGGGCTGCTGCTTGAAACCAAACAGATTAAAAAAATGATTTCATCCTATGTCGGTGAAAACAAGGAATTTGAACGTCAGTTTCTGAGCGGTGAACTGGAAGTTGAACTGACCCCGCAAGGCACACTGGCAGAAAAATTACGTGCCGGCGGTGCGGGTATTCCAGCCTTCTTTACCGCCACCGGTGTGGGCACCGTGATTGCGGAAGGCAAAGAAGTACGTCAGTTTAAAGGTCAGGATTATATCTTAGAAGAATCCTTAACCGCCGATGTTGCCCTGGTCAAAGCCTATAAAGCCGACAAGGCCGGCAACCTGATTTTCCGTAAAACTGCACAAAACTTTAATCCGGTCTGTGCCATGGCGGGCAAAATCACCATTGCCGAAGTCGAAGAAATTGTAGAGATTGGCGCGCTCGATCCAGATGAAATTCATCTGCCGGGGATTTATGTCAACCGCATTGTGTTAAATGCACATCCTGAAAAACGTATTGAACAAATGACTTTAAAGGCGGAGGCTTAAACCATGGCTTGGACGCGTAATCAAATGGCGCAGCGCGCCGCACAAGAACTGGAAGATGGTTTCTATGTCAATTTAGGGATTGGTTTACCAACTTTGGTCGCTAACTATATTCCGGAAAATATCAACGTTTGGCTACAGTCAGAAAATGGCCTGCTCGGGATTGGGGAATTCCCAACTGAAGCCACAGTTGATGCTGACCTGATTAATGCCGGCAAACAGACGGTCACAGCTCGTCAAGGTGCGTCGTTTTTCTCTAGCGCAGACTCTTTTGCCATGATCCGTGGCGGTCATGTCAATATTGCCATTCTGGGGGCCATGGAAGTCTCTGAACAGGGTGATCTGGCCAACTGGATGATTCCCGATAAAAAAGTCAAAGGTATGGGCGGTGCCATGGACCTGGTCGCAGGTGTGCAAAAAGTGGTGGTGTTGATGGAACACTGCGCCAAAGATGGTACACCTAAAATCGTTTCACAGTGTAGCCTGCCGCTGACCGGTAAAGCCGTGGTTCATCGCGTAATTACCGATTTGGGCGTTCTGGATATTACCCCAACCGGCGTGCAGCTGGTGGAACTGGCACCGGAGGTCAGTTTTGATGAAATCCAGAAAGTCACCGGGGTGCCTTTAATACGTAATGCAGCTTAATGGCTGGTTTTAAAAGCGGGCATCGGATGGTCGTGAATACATCCCCACTGCTACCTCCGCTTTTCAACTAAACCAAAAAGGACGACTTGACGTCGTCCTTTTCTATTTCCTTAACTCAATCCTTACTCTGCTTTTTTCTCGACAATACCTTGGTCATCGACCGCACGTACCACCCCGGTTTCTGTATTTAATACTTCAAACTCAATACGACGGTTCTGGAACTGCCCTTCTGGGGTTGCATTTGGTTCCATCGGCTGTTGCTGGCCATACCCCACGGCCTGTAACTGGGAAGGATCAACCCCGCGTTGTACCAGATAATCACGTACCGCTTCAGCACGGCGTAAGGACAACAGATTATTGGCTTCATTGCTGCCTACTGCATCGGTATGGCCTTTAATGGTCAAATGTACATGCGGCGCACGCTGGATTAAGGCCGCAGCCTGATCCAGAATTGGCTGATTGGCTTCCGGTACAGTCGAAGATGCTGACTCAAAATGAATCGCCTCCAGATTTAAGGCGGTGGCGACATCCAGCGCCTGAATATTATCCGGGTTAATCACGGCCAAGGCTTGTGCTGCGGTCGTGGTCGCTGGTGTGACGGTCTGTACATCGAGATCCTGCTGCACCGTAATGGTCATATTCTTGGCCAAAGGACGCAGCTGATTGGCCACACGCTGCGCATCTGCCGGATTGGTGGACTGAATCGCAATCTGCTCACCCATCCAGGTCATATTGGTATTCGGCACATCTTTCAGGATTTTCAATGCCGTTGGAATCACATCCTGATCAATAAATTCACTATGATAATTACTGGCGCTATTCACCCCACAACCTGTCGGATGGTTAAAAATCCGTTTAACTTCTGTTTGCAGAATGTCGGTATAAGCCGGATTGTTCAGATACAACTGACAGGTGACCAGATCGCCATTGGAACCGGTATTGACCTGCAAATAGGCCGGTTCCGTCGCTGCTGCCTGGGTAACAGGCACCTCTTCTTCATTACGGTCAGAACAGGCTTTAAATAAAAAGGCCAGTAACAATGCCAGAATAATAAAAATCAGAATCGGTACCCACGGCGAGCGCTTCTGCTCTGGCACCTCTTCATATAACTCAGGCGCCTGATGAATAGTCTGCCCGGCAGTGGTATTGACACCTAAACCGGCCAGCAGCGCAGCGGCCCATTCCGGCAAAGCAGCCTGAATGTCCGGCATATGCTGATCAAGCAAATGCACAATCGCCTCAGGATCGGTCGAGCCGGCCTCACTTTCTAAAAAACCTAAGGTTGGTACGATGGCCCGGTTCAGGGTGGATTCAATTTCATCTGCCGGCGCCTGACCGCGGCTAAATTCCAGAAACTGCTGTTTCAGGTTCAGGTTGGTACCAAAAATTTCAGCCAGCCGCGGATTAAGCTGATTTCTCAGACTGTCAATGAGGGATGGGCGGTGTCTTAACACCGATAAAAACACCGGATAAAAATCATTTAAGGCACGGTTTTTCTCAATGAGGTAATCCGTTTCCCCGTCTAGCACAATGGATGACACGCTATTTTTCAATAATTCTATCAATCTGCTTTGCATGATATGGCCTCATTTTTTTCATTGTTCTACTCGCATTTTTTAGTGTATCTGGTCATTTTTTAGACGTTGTAAATAATTGTATTTTTCTTTATGTACTTAAATTAAAACATAAAAAAAGCCAGCAAATGCTGGCTCTTGAACAGGCGAATTTAGGCCAGGAAAGTCTGAATTACCTTGCCTTTCACGGTTTGCTGAATCAGTGGCGTGTTCTTGCCTTGGGACAGAATGCTGTCTTTGTCCAGCGTCCACTCCAGTTCAGGATCAATCAGAATCCAGCCGGCTTCCTGCATCCAGCGATCTGCCATTTGCGCAACCGTCGCCGGTGCCAGTGTCACGGTATGCACCCATTCCAATGGACTGAACAGACCTTCCTCAACCAGTTGCACACCCAAGGGCACAAAGGTATCAAAAGCGGTAAAGCCCGGTAAGGTTTCAGCAAACGGTGCCATTTTGGCCGAACTGCTTAAGGGTTCATGATGGGTACAGATCGCATCAATTACGCCATCTTTTAAGCCCTGACGCAGCAATTCTTTGTCTTTTTCAGCACGTAGCGGTGGACGTACATGCGCCAGCGAGTTAAAGCCATCAATCACCTGATCGGTTAAATGCAGCTGATGCATTGCCACATCACAGGTTACTGGCAGGCCTTTTTCTTTGGCAATTTTAATCAGCTCGACCGAAGCGCCACAGGACAGTAAACCGAAATGCGCACGGACTTTGGTCGCTTCAATCATCAACAGGTATTTGGCAATGGCTACGGTTTCGGCCAGCGCCGGAATCATAGGCAAGCCCTGACGTGAAGCAATAAAGCCTTCATGCACACAGCCATCTTTGGCAATTTGCGGTTCTTCAGCATAGAACACCACGGTCAGGTCCAGACCGGCTGCATATTCCAGCGTGCGAATCACGACATCATCATCAGCAAAGGATGCATTGGCATTGGAAACTGCAGTACAGCCGCCCTTTTTCAGACCGGCCATATTGGCAGGCTGTTTGCCTTGCAAGCCTTGGGTTTGTGCGCCAATCACCTGTAAATAAATACCACCATCCAGCATGGCTTTTTCGACCAGACCGTGAATCAAAGCACCATTGTCCTGCACAATCGGCTTGGAATCTGGTGGGGTAAACACGTGCAGAATGCCGTTTTCACGTGCCGCCTTGCCTTCAGATTTTAAAGTACCATGCTGCTGCTGACCCGGTTCACGCATCCGCGCGCACAGATCAACCATGGTTGGCATCAGCCATTTGCCTTGTCCATCAATGGTTTCAGTCACATCTGCTGTTTCTGCAACCAGCTTGCCATTTTCCAGATATACCGTTTGTACGCGATCAGTCTTTTGCATTGGATCAAGAACGCGGACATTTTCAATTTTTACAATACGCATGACTGATTCCTTATACCGCAATCGCTTCAATTAAACCTTGTTCCTGCAGCTGACCCTGCATCGCCAGTGCCAGCACCGCCATACGCACCGCAATACCATTGGTCACCTGATTTAAAATCACCGATTGCGGGCCATCGGCAATGCTGGAATCAATTTCCACACCACGGTTCATCGGTCCCGGGTGCATCACGATACAATCCGGTTTGGCCAGCGCCAGACGCTCTTTGTTCAGGCCATACATTTTGTAGAATTCTGCCGGTGAGGACAGCGCCGGTGAATCAATCCGTTCATTCTGGATACGCAAGGTAATAATCACATCACAGTCACGGATGCCATCTTCCATTTTATTAAACAGGCGTACATCGGCTCCGTATTCTCCAAAACCAAATGGCAGCAAGGTATTGGGTGCAATCACGCGAATATCTTTACAGCCTAAAGTTTGCAACGCCGCCACATCAGAACGTGCCACGCGTGAATGTTTAATATCGCCAATAATGGCAATGCTCATGTCAGCAAAGTCTTTTTTGGTTTCACGGCGAATGGTCAGCATATCCAGCATCGCTTGAGTCGGATGGGCATGACGGCCATCTCCGGCATTAATAATTGCGATATTTGGACAGACATCCTTGGCAATAAAATGCGCTGCACCTGAAGAGGAATGACGCACCACAAAAATATCGGCGGCCATGGCTTCTAAATTCCACAGCGTATCGCGCAGGGTTTCGCCTTTAGAGGTACTGGAACGGGCAATGTCAATGTTAAGCACGTTGGCCGAAAGACGTTTGGCTGCAGCTTCAAAGGTGGTGCGGGTACGGGTTGAATTCTCAAAAAACAGGTTCATAACTGTACGACCTTCCAGCAGGTTGTTAGTGATGAGCTGATTTTGGTCATTAAAAAAGGACTGCGCGGTGTCCAAAATTTTGGTGAGGGTTTGTTTGGAAAGCCCTTCGATGGTGATGAAATGTTTTAGATTTCCATCTTTATTGAGTTGAATCTGGCTCGGAGTATGCAATGCCGCCAAGTGCATGAGAGATTCCTTATACGTTAAGTCAACGTATTATACAGAGATTCCCCTAAGATGGCGCTGAAGATTTCAACATTTAAAGCCCTTTTCCTGCCAGTGAATCAAGTTTTCTTCAATCATTACCATAAATTCAACAGGATAATTCAACAGGATAATTCAACCGGTTTTGATCAATATTGCTTAGGCTATTTTTGCAGATAGATAAAAAAAGCCCTCAGAATCGAGAGCTTGTTGATGCGGATGATGGCGGTTTTAACGCAAGGCGCCAATATAATGATGCGACACCTGTGCCCGGTAAATTTCCTCCTCGGTAATTTCTGGTTCAACCTGCTCGTCGATGACCTCATCTAACGGGTTCAGCAACGGTGCATTTAAATCCAGTAGCCTGGTCAGCCGTTCGGCATAACGGCTTAATTCAGCATCTCCCGTGGCTAAGGCCAGCTCAATCACATCTTTGGCATAGCCCGGATGATCGACCAGATACAAGGCATCAATTACCCTGCCGCTGACCCGGCGTAAACGTGTATACAATAAGGTGGCCACTGAAAAGGCTTCATTGTGGGCAATTAACTGATCACTGCTTTCGACTCGCATATTTTCCCCGTTCTCCAATTTTAAAATTAAGGTCATTTTTCGTTATCATTATTTATTGTGCAAAATATATACCAACCGTTGGGAGGCATAGAAAATGGATCAAATTTAAGTGGGTTTTAGTACAAATAAATCTTGTATATCTTCAGCACAACATCCGCCCAAAGCCGTGAAAATACGTTAAAATATTAGATTGCTTTGTTGCTTTTGGAAATTTACATGCATTCGAAACCGCGTCTTTCTACATACTGGGTCACCTGTGCAGATGGACTTGAAACCTTGCTTCAAGAGGAATTAGAAGGTTTAGGGGTTCAAAATATTGAACGTTTACCGGGTCGTTTAATTTTCAAAGGCAGCTTGGAACAGGCGTATCGCATTTGTATGTGGTCACGTTTGGCTTCCCGTGTCTTAATGCCAATTCACACTTATGAGCTGGAACGCCATCACGACGCACGTGATGTCGCTGAAGAGCTTTATGAAGGTGCAATCAGCTTCGACTGGTCGCTTATTTTTGCACCACAAAGTACCTTTGCCATCCGCCTGCATATTGAACGTGAAATTAAGGTCAATACGCAGTTTGCTACGCTACGTGCCAAAGATGGTGTGGTTGATTCATTTATGGAAGCTGTCGGTAAACGCCCAAGTATCGACACCAAATCACCTGAAATCACCATGTATATTTTGGCAGGTAAAAAAGAACATACCTATTGCTTAGATTTATCGGGTGATTCACTGCATAAACGTGGCTACCGTCGTTTTATGACCGACGCCCCAATTAAAGAAAATCTAGCAGCAGCAATTTTGCAAAAAGGTGCTTTAAAAGAAACACAACCTGATATTGTCATCGACCCGATGTGTGGTTCAGGTACCTTTATTATTGAATCCCTGCTGATTTTAACCGACCGTGCACCGGGTCTGGTACGCCGTTTCGGCTTTAATGGCTGGAATGGCCATGACCATGAACTGTGGATGTCATTAAAGGCAGAAGCGGCTGAGCGTCATCAACAGGCGCTGGAACAGCCACTGCCAAAATTCTATGCTTTTGATGCCGACTGGGAAGCAGTCAAAGCCACCAAACAGAATATTATTGCTGCCGGTTTTGAACGTCTGCTCGATCATATCCAGATTGAAGAACGCACCTTGTCAGACTGGCCAGATTTTCAGGCCGAAGGCAAAACTGCGTTTGTGGTGACCAACCCGCCGTATGGTGAACGTCTGGGAGATAAAGCCTCGAACCGTGCCTTGTATTTAGGTCTGTCTGCCCTGCTACAAAAACATTTCCCGAACCAGTCTGCTGCTGTCATTGCAGCCCAGGTGGAACAGGCCGATGTGCTGGCATTTAATGAGCCGCAAACCTTGCGTTTAATGAATGGTAAGCTGCCAATTTACATTCGTTTTGGTACGGTCAAACCATCGGCAGTAGTAAAACCATTCCTGGCCGACTGGCAGCCACAGCAGTTTGAACCGATTGAAGGTGCCGAAGACTTTACCAACCGTCTGCAAAAAAACATGCAGGCCTTAAAGAAATGGGCGGTTAAAGAAAACGTCTATTGTCTGCGTTTATACGATGCCGATTTACCGGACTTTAATGTCGCGGTCGATTTATATGGTGATCGTCTGCATGTGCAGGAATATGCACCACCGAAGAAAATTGATCCTGAAAAAGCAAAAAAACGCTTTAACCTGGCGCTGCAAGCGATTCGTGCCGTGACCGGTTTAGGCCGTGATGCCGTGTTTATTAAAACCCGTGCCCGTCAGGAAGGTAAAAACCAGTACACCAAACAAAGTACCGCATCGAAACGCTTTATTGTGCAGGAGGGTCAGGCCAAGATTCTGGTTAACCTCACCGACTATCTGGATACCGGCCTATTCCTGGACCATCGCCAGATTCGTTTACGCATTGCCAAAGAAGCTAAAGGCAAGCATTTCCTCAATCTGTACAGCTATACATCAACGGCGAGTTTGCATGCCGCTTTAGGCGGCGCGGCCAGTACCACCAGTGTGGACTTGTCCAACACCTATTTAAACTGGTCCAAAGAAAACTTTGTCTTAAACGGCTTAACCGTCGACCATACCGATGAACAACACCAGTTCTTTGCCAGCGACTGTTTTGAGTGGCTAAAAGAAGGTCATGAGCAATATGACCTGATCTTTATTGATCCGCCAACCTTCTCCAACTCGAAAAAATTCTACGGCACCTTTGATGTACAACGTGACCATGTCTCGCTAATTAAACGCGCCATGAACCGTTTAACCACAGAAGGCACCCTGTACTTCTCGAATAACTATCGCGGTTTTGAAATGGATGAAACCTTGCCAGCGCTGTTTGATATCCAGGAGATCAGCCATGAAACCATTGGTCCAGATTTCAAACGTAACCAGAAGATTCACCGCGCCTGGAAAATCCAGCATCCACAAATCTAAAATGTGAATGGTAAAGGATGATTTAATCCTTTTCTATTCACAGTTCATTCGATTAGCAATAAAAAGCCTGCTACCCCATAGCAGGCTTTTTTTTACATCGGAAACTTTACGCTGTCACTCATCATCCAGCGTGGACTTACTTTGCAGAGTGAATCGCTACATCTGCCCGGCTTTTTGCTGCAGATACCTCCATAAAAAAACCCGGCCGAAGCCAGGTCTTTGATTAAACAGTTTAGATGAACCGTGTGCGGATTAGTTCAGTTTCAGCTTCTGGAAATCCAGTTGGCCTGCATCTGCCGTAATCACAATGGTATCTCCCGGCTGGAAGTCACCGGCCAGAATTTTCTGCGCCAGATTATTTTCTACCTGTTGCTGGATGGCACGTTTTAATGGACGCGCACCGTAAACTGGGTCAAAACCGGCTTCAATCAGCTGGTCAAAGGCAGAATCATCTACCGTTAACTTGATATCGCGGTCGGCCAGACGGGCACGTAAACGGTCCAGCTGGATATCGGCAATACCACGAATCTGCGCTTTTTCCAGGGCATGGAATACTACCAGCTCATCAATACGGTTGATAAACTCCGGACGGAAATGCTCAGACACGGCCGCCATCACTACATTGCGTACATCATCACGGCTTGGATTATCGCCCAGTTCACGCACATCGCTTGAACCCAGGTTCGAGGTCATTACAATCACGGTGTTTTTAAAGTCCACCACACGGCCCTGCGAGTCGGTCAAGCAACCATCATCCAGCACCTGCAGCAAGATGTTAAATACATCCGGATGGGCTTTCTCCACCTCATCAAACAGCACCACGCTATATGGTTTACGGCGTACGGCTTCGGTTAATACCCCGCCTTCTTCATAGCCGACATAGCCCGGAGGCGCACCGACCAGACGACTGACTGAATGTTTTTCCATAAATTCGGACATATCAATCCGGATCATGGCGTCATCGCTGTCAAACAGGAAATTGGCCAAGGCTTTGGTTAACTCGGTCTTACCGACACCGGTTGGACCCAGGAACAGGAAAGAACCACTTGGACGGTTCGGATCCGACAACCCGGCACGTGAACGGCGCACCGCATTGGATACCGCAATCACCGCTTCATCCTGCCCTACCACACGCTGATGCAGGAAGCTTTCCATTTGCAGCAGTTTTTCACGCTCGCCTTGCAGCATTTTCGCAACCGGAATACCGGTGGCTGCGCTGACCACTTCCGCAATTTCGTTATCGGTGACTTTATTGCGCAATAACTTCGGTTCTTCTTTCTCTTCCACCAGCTCATCTTGGGCCAGCTGTTTTTCCAGTTCCGGAATCACGCCATATTGCAGACGCGACATCTCGCCCAGATCATTTTCACGCTGTGCTTTTTGCAAGGCAATACGCGCCTGATCCAGCTGCGCCTGAATCTGCTTAGTGCCTTCGACCAGAGTTTTTTCAGATTTCCACACTTCTTCCAGATCATTATAGTCTTTTTGGACGTCTTCGATCTGTTTTTCCAGATGACTGACTTCTGCACGGCTGCCGGCATCTTCATCTTTTTTCACAGCTTCAAGTTGCAGCTTTAACTGAATCAGACGGCGTTCCAGCTTATCCAGCGCTTCCGGTTTAGAGTCCAGCTCCATCTTGATGCGCGATGCTGCTTCATCAATCAGGTCAATAGCTTTATCGGGCAACTGACGGTCAGTGATATAACGATGTGACATTTTCGCTGCAGCAATAATCGCCGAGTCGAGAATTTTCACCCCGTGGTGGACTTCATAACGCTCTTTCAGACCACGTAAAATGGCAATGGTGTCTTCGACACTTGGCTCATCGACCAGCACTTTCTGGAAACGGCGCTCAAGGGCGGCATCTTTTTCAATGTACTGACGATATTCATCGAGCGTGGTTGCCCCCACGCAGCGTAATTCACCGCGTGCCAGCGCCGGTTTCAGCATGTTGCCGGCATCCATCGCGCCATCACCTTTACCTGCGCCAACCAGGGTATGCAACTCATCAATAAACAGGATGATTTCGCCTTCATGCTTGGCCAGATCTTTCAGGACCGCTTTTAAACGCTCCTCAAACTCGCCGCGATATTTGGCACCGGCCAGCAATGAACCCAGGTCCAGCGATAACACGCGTTTGCCTTTTAAGCTTTCTGGCACTTCACCATTCACAATACGCTGTGCCAGACCTTCTACAATTGCGGTTTTACCGACCCCAGGCTCACCAATCAGTACCGGGTTATTTTTGGTCCGACGTGACAAGACCTGTACGGTACGGCGGATTTCATCATCACGACCAATCACCGGATCGAGCTTGCCAGCCAGCGCACGTTCGGTTAAATCTACAGTGTATTTATTGAGTGAATCACGTTGATCTTCATGATTATTACTCATCACTTTTTCATCACCTCGAATTTTTAAAATCACCTGACGCAGACTGTCTGCGCTGACACCGATACTGTTCAATAAGCTTTTAGTGGCCCCAACTTCGCTCAGGCCCAGTAATACCCAGTCGGTAGACAGGAATTCATCGCCCGCTTTCTGGGCATAGCTATCGGCCAGGTTTAAGGCTTTAACCGCTTCCGGACTTAAATTAATGTCGCCAGTCGGATTGGCTAGCGTTGGCGCATCATTCAGTGCCTGCTGCAACTTGCTCTGCAAATCACGCAACTGGGCACCGGCCTGCTGTAACAAGCTGACATTGGATGCTTCTTCTAACAGAGTGGCCAAGACATGAATGCCGTCAATGGCGGTATGGTCTTTGCCCATCGCCAGCGATTGCGCATCGGAGAGAGCTTGCTGTAAGCGATTTGTAAATTTTTCAAAACGCATTCTTGTTATTCCTCACAACAATTTTTTCACTTGAAACATATATGGGAGTACTTTTGGCAATTTCAAATGATTTTTCATATATTTTTCAAAGTGTTATTTTAATGCAACAGATATAACTCAATTATAATATTGGTCTGTGACCGGCCAATTTCAAGTCAGCATCAGGATTATTTTTATACAGTAATGCAGCTGCGACCTATGTAATAGGAAACACATATTTTGAGAGCTCTGCCCATTGCGGCCAATTTTTTGCGAGGTCTAAAACCATGGAAAAATAAAAAAGCCGGTAATTAACCGACTTTTTACATGACTTTACAGTCATGATTATTCTGCTTCGATAATCTCGAAATCGTGGCTAATTTCAACACCACCATCTGACAGCATTTTGCTGGCTGAACAGTATTTTTCTGCGGATAATTCAACTGCCTTGGCGACCTGCTTTTCCTTGACTGCCTTGCCTGTCACCACAAAATGCAGATGAATTTTGGTGAACACCGCCGGAATCGAATCGGCACGTTCTGCTTTCAGCTGACAAACCACACCAGTCACATCCTGACGTGATTTCTTTAAAATGGTCACAATATCAAACGATGCACAACCACCAAGTCCCATTAAAATGAGCTCCATGGGACGTGGTCCACGGTTTTCTCCACCATACTCGGCAGAACCATCCATCACCACGCTATGGCCACTTTCCGATTTTGCTTCAAAAGCAACATTCTCTAGCCAATGAACACTCGTTTGCATTGCAAGTCCTTCAAAAAAACTATAAATTTACAAGGTGCCTGTACACTAACATAATTTGAGTTGATAAGGAATTTCATCTCTACTGTGTGACAAGTTCATACTAGGTCTTGTGCGATCTATTATTTATCCATTTTCGGAACCGTTAGCATGACTTCAAACTTTTCACAATTAAGCACCGATGCCCTGTCTCCTGGTCAATTACCAGATTCAGTCAAGGCATTATTAAAACGTGCATATATCAACCGTTATCCGAAACGGACAACAATTGTTGATGCGGGGTCTGAATCAAAATCACTTTATTTGATTCTGAAAGGATCTGTTTCCATCATTCTTCGTGAAGATAATGATCGCGAAATTGTTGTGGCGTATTTGAATCCGGGTGACTTCTTTGGGGAAATGGGTCTATTCGAAGCAAATCCACAACGTACTGCAGAAGTACGCACACGTGACGTTTGTGAAATTGCAGAAGTGACTTATGAAAACTTCCACGAGCTCAGCAAGCAATATCCAGATTTAAGCTATGCGGTATTTGCCCAGCTGGTGCGCCGTTTAAAAAATACCACACGTAAAGTGACCGATCTGGCCTTCATTGATGTTTCAGGCCGTATTGCGCGTTGTCTGATTGACCTGTCTGCGCAGCCTGAAGCCATGATTTTGCCAAATGGCCGTCAAATCCGTATTACCCGTCAGGAAATTGGCCGTATTGTGGGCTGTTCACGTGAAATGGTCGGCCGTGTTCTGAAAACCCTGGAAGAACAAGGCATGATCGAAACTGATGGTAAAGCCATTCTGATTTTTGATGCCTCTTTAGAGCAAAATGATGCAGCAGATGAACAGTTTGATGATGAATAAGTCTTAAACTGCTATATGCTTAAGGCAAATCTTCGGATTTGCCTTTTTTATGCCTGTTCGCTATGTGAAAAATATTTACAAACTAACCTAAAATATTGATTTAACAGTCTGCCTGCGATGGTTTAGCCTAGTCCCTATTCGCTTGATGATATTTTGAATAAGGACATCTTATGCAGTTCAATCCCCTTGCTGATACCGGTATTTTATTGCCTGAAATCTGTCTAGGCACCATGACCTTTGGTGAACAGAATACCCAGGATGAAGCCTTTGCCCAGCTGGATTATGCGCTGGAACGTGGCCTGTATTTCTGGGATACCGCCGAAATGTATCCGGTGCCACCGAAACCAGAAACTCAAGGTGCCACCGAAGTCATGATTGGCAACTGGCTCAAGACGCGCGGTGGACGGGACAAGCTGTTTTTGGCCTCAAAAATTGCCGGACCGGCTCAAGGCGGCAGCCATATTCGTGATGGTCAAACCCGTTACAACGCTACCGATATTCGCACTGCCCTGGATGGCAACCTGAAACGCCTGCAAACCGACTATATTGACTTATACCAACTGCACTGGCCTCAGCGCCCGACCAACTTCTTTGGCAAACTGGGTTATGGCAATGCCGAAGCCCATGCACAGCAGCATGTCACCGACCTTGAGGAAACCCTGACTGCCTTGCAGCAGGAAATCCAGAACGGCCGGATTCGCTATATTGGCCTCTCCAATGAAACCCCATGGGGCACCATGAAGTTTTTGCATCTGGCGGAAAAACTCGGTTTAAGCAAATTTGTCAGCGTACAAAACCCGTATAACCTGCTGAATCGCACCTATGAAATTGGCATGTCGGAAATTGCCAAATATGAAGGCGTCGGCTTACTGGCTTATTCTCCTCTGGCCTTTGGTTACTTAACCGGGAAATTCCGGCATGGCGCCCGTCCGGCCAATGCGCGTGTCACCCTGTATTCACGCTTTAGCCGCTACAGCAATCCAGAAAGTGAATGGGCCACAGAGCAATATGCGCAACTGGCCGAGCAACATGGCCTCAGTTTAACCCAACTGGCTTTGGCTTTTATTAAGCAGCAGTTCTTTGTCACCAGTACCATTATTGGCGCGACTTCACTAGAGCAACTAAAAGAAAATATTGATGCCTTTGAAGTCAATCTGTCCGATGACATTTTACAAGGCATTGAAGCGATTCACCGTCAGCAGCCCAACCCGGCGCCTTGATGGCTTTCAATCAAATTCCAGCAACATCATGCATAAAAAAATGCCTCATCATATGAGGCATTTTTAAATCCATTTTAAACCCAGAAGCTTAACGACGGTTCTGGTTATAAATGGCCTGAGCAGCCGGCAAGTTCTCACGCATCGCTGCAATACGCTGGCTGTTCGATGGGTGAGTCGACAGGAACGATGCCCCGCCACCACCTTCTAAGCGGTTCATTTTTTCCCATAAGGTAATTGCCGCTTGCGGGTTATAGCCACCACGCGCCATCAGCATTAAACCGCCTTCATCGGCACGACTTTCCAGATTACGTGAATATGGCAAGCCCACACCTACCTGTGCGCCCAATTGTGCCGCTGCAGCACCTAACTGGCCAACGTTACTGCCTGCTGCGCTTAAACCGATATTTAAAGCTAGGTTGGTCAGTGCCTGCGCGCCAATTTTACTCTTGGCATGTTCTTCTAGAGCATGCACCATTTCATGGCCCATAATCGCAGCAATTTCGGCATCAGTCAGGTTCAGTTTATTGACGATACCAGTATAGAACACCACTTTACCGCCGGGCGCGACAAAGGCATTAATCTGGTCAGATTTTAATACTGCCAGCTGCCAGCTAAATGGCTGACCAGTCTGGTTCATCTGGTTGGCAACCGGTGTTAAACGCTGGAACACCGTGTTAATACGTTTATAGGTACTCGAACTGGTGTCCAGCTGCCCCTTGTTACGCGCATCTTGCACCATCTGGCTATAACTTTGCGCCGCGGTTGCATTTAGGGTTGCGGTATCTGCACCGGCCATATCGGCCACGGTGGTACAGCCTGAAAAAGTGATTGCACTTGCGGCACAAAAACTCAATACCAATTTTTTGTTCATTATAATAATCTCCGCCATTCGGCTATACACATACTCATGAATTATATGAAATCATTTCAATGCTTTAAATCTGAAATGGCTTCATAATCATATCATTTATGTAAACAATGGCAGTGCTGTGTAAACTGTAGCTACATCAGCAGCAACGAGCGAAATACGGCCTTAATAGGCAAACTGATAGAAAATCCAGAATACCAGACAGAAAATATTCAAGCCCAGATACATCTGCGAAACCACTTCCATTTTCTCTTCCAGTGTCGGATTTTTACGTTTATAGAATAAATAGGCGTTTTGGATCAGTACCAGTGGCACCAAAATACAGGCAAAAATCACACTCAGACCAATAAAGGCCTGATACATAATATTCGGATCATGCTTTTGTAACAGAATCAGCAACATCGCAATGGTCGGTGCACCGCCCATGGCAAATAATAACGAATAGAAAATGGTGCTTGAAATATTTTTATGCATCCTGCCTGACCCAATGTTTTTGCTGTGTTTTATTCTAGCAAGCACCATCTGAATAGACAGTGCTGATCTGTGCAACTTTAGTCTTGAATTACTTCGCAGCGCGGTAATACTGTATTGCTTCCGGCATCATCTGCTGTAATGCGGCAATACGGTCATTATTGCTGGGATGGGTCGACATAAACTTGGCAATGGCGCTATTTCCACGGGCATCGTTGGCATTCATTTTCTGCCAGAGCGTAATGGCTGCATTCGGATCATAACCGGCTTTGGCCATTAACAGTAAACCGCCTTTGTCGGCGCGGCTTTCCAGATTACGCGAATAAGGCAACCCCACCCCAAACTGACTGCCCAAATCCAGCAGTAAACCACCATAACCACCCACCGACTGGCCCACATATTGCGAGCCAATACTAACCGCCAGATTGGTCAGGGTCTGGGCGCCAATTTTACTTTTGGCATGTTCTTCCAGTGCGTGTACCATTTCATGGCCCATGATCGCCGCGACTTCATTGTCAGTCAGTTTCAGATTTTCAATAATGCCGGTATAGAACACTACTTTGCCACCCGGGGCCACATAGGCATTAATTTCAGGCGATTTAATGACGGCCACCTGCCACTCAAAGGTCTGCCCGGTCTGGTTCATCTGGTCAGCATAGGGCTTCATCTTTAAAAACACGCGATTAACCTTCTTATAGGTGGCAGAACGGGTATCTAGCACCTTTTTCTGCTCGGCTTCCTGCAACATTTGCTGATAGCTCTGGCTGGCGTTTAAGTTTAAAGTCGCTGAATCTGCCCCGGCCAGTTCTGCCACAGTGGCGCAGCCCGTCAAATGCGTTGCCAATACAATTCCAATGGCTAAGTTCTTATATTTCATAACATTCTCTAATTGTTCGAAAGTGCTTAGCACTATAAACAAAATCAGGGAATTCTCAAGATGGTGCGCTATTTTTCTGAGCCAAAAATAAAAAACCCTGTGCAAGCACAGGGTTTTCTCATTTCAGCTTAAACGATTAAGCTTCAAACGGATGACGCAGAATAATGGTTTCTGCACGGTCTGGACCGGTTGAAATGATATCGATTGGACATTCAATTAACTGCTCAAGACGCTTGATGTAGTTGATTGCATTTTCAGGCAATTGTTCAACACTGGTCGCACCCACAGTTGACTCAGACCAGCCTGGCATGGTTTCGTAAATTGGCTTCAAGTTTTCATAAGCCAGCGCGTCAGAAGAACCGACACAACCTGAATCAGTGTTTTCATAACCGACACAGATTTTAATTTCTTCTAAACCATCCAATACGTCTAACTTGGTCAGGCAGATTCCAGACAGTGAGTTGACATCGACTGAACGGCGCAGGATTTCTGCATCGAACCAGCCACAACGACGTTGACGGCCAGTAGATGCACCAAACTCGTGACCCACTGTACCCAGGTGTTTACCAATTGCATCACCCACATCATTTGCCGCGTCGTAGACCAGCTCAGTTGGGAACGGACCAGCACCCACACGTGTGGTGTAGGCTTTGGTAATACCCAGCACATAGTCAAGATGCAATGGACCTAAACCAGAACCTGAGCTTACGCCGCCCGCAGTGGTGTTTGAAGAAGTCACGTACGGATAAGTACCGTGGTCAACGTCCAGCAATGAACCTTGCGCACCTTCAAACATAATGTTGTCACCGTTTTTACGGTAATTATGAATTTCAGTGGTTACATCCACCACTAATGGTGCAATCACTTCGCGCCATTGGTCACACAGCGCAATCACGTCATCCAGTTTAACTTCTTCAACACCGTAGTATTGAGTTAACTGGAAGTTGTGGTAATCCAGCAATTCAGCCAGTTGCGCACGTAATGCGTCACCGCCACGTACCAGGTCAGCCACACGTACTGCACGGCGCGCCACTTTATCTTCGTAGGCAGGACCAATACCACGACCAGTAGTACCAATTTTGGCATTACCACGTTTTTTCTCACGTGCCTGATCCAGCGCAATGTGGTTCGGAAGAATTAATGGACAGTTTGGAGAAATACGTAAACGTTCTTTAACTGGCACGCCTTCCTGTTCAAGAATGGTCATTTCCTTGATCAGCGCTTCAGGTGAAAGCACCACACCGTTACCAATTAAGCACAGTACGTTTTCACGTAAAATACCAGATGGAATGAGGTGTAATACAGTTTTCTTACCACCAACCACGAGAGTATGACCTGCGTTGTGTCCGCCTTGATAACGTACTACCGCAGCCGCTTGATCTGTGAGCAGGTCGACGATTTTACCTTTACCTTCGTCGCCCCATTGGGTACCAAGTACCACAACATTCTTGCCCATAATAGCCTCATTACATCATGCTGTTAAAATTGAAAACCAGGCGCATGTGACATGAACACATGCGCTGGCGATTAAATTTTTTCGACCGTCCACTCACCGTTACGATTCACCAGCTGGTGAGTTGCATACGGTACAGAGCTTAAATCATCCTGACCCAATAACTGAATTACACTTAAGCCCTGGGTACGGGTGGCCTGAATTGCAGCCAATAAATCTGCCTGATTGCCCTTTGGTGCAACCACCACCGATTTGGCTTCGAAACGACCGGCGCTGAGCGCATATAAGTCGCAAGAGAAACCGGTTGCCGGACGGGCACGACCAAAATGCTGGCCAATACCATCATAACGGCCGCCTTGAGCCAGTGGTGCTGCACGGTTTGGTGCATAAACGGCATACATTAAACCGGTATGGTAGTGATACGAACGCAGTTCTACCACATCAATCCCGATATGCAGATTTGGCCAGCGTGCCTGAATTTCTGCCTGGGTGGTTTTTACCGCATCAAAGGCATGTTTGAATTCCACATTGGCCAGCACATCGGTGCTTAAATGGGCTTCCAGTGCATCCAGATCACTGGCAAAACGGCCGAGCGCATAGAAATCTGAACCAAAGGCTAAATCCTGGGTAAAGTCCGCCAGTTCTGGCAAGGCTTTACGCTGATATAAATCGGACAGTTGACGCTCAGTGGCTTTGTTCAGACCAGCTTTTTGTACCAGACTGCGGAATAGCCCCACATGACCTAAATCCAGATGGATACCATCGGCCAGACCGGCTTCCTGAATCAGGCTGATCATCAGGTCAACCATTTCCACATCAGCATCAATGCTGTCGGAACCGAACAGTTCGGCACCCAGCTGCAAAGGCGCACGGGTGGTATTAAAGCCCTGTGGCTTGGTATGCAAAACCGTACCAGCGTAGCAATAACGCGCCACACCATCTACCGGATGCACATGCGCATCAATACGCGCCACCTGTGGTGTCATATCGGCACGCACGCCAAGCAGACGACCAGACAGCTGGTCAATCACCTTGAACGTGGCCAGGTCTAAATCTTGATTCGATTCTGAAAGAGAAGAGAGAGATTCGATATATTCAATAAATGGCGTGTACACCAACTGATAACCTCGAGATGCGAGGAAATCCAGTGAATTACGGCGCAATGTTTCGATGACTTGCGCTTGTTCTGGTAATACATCAGCTACACCATCAGGTAATAACCATGTCTCTGAAATGGGCATGTTGTAAACCTAAATTCTTGTCTGCGCGGAACAAATCCGCATAAAAAAATCGGGAGCACACCCGATTTCTCCTAGTTTAGCACGATCAAATGGGCTGTGCATCGCAAATTTGATAATTTTCTCTG
Organism: Acinetobacter sp. Brlt_5; assembly: GCF_051949055.1. Classification (NCBI taxonomy): domain Bacteria; kingdom Pseudomonadati; phylum Pseudomonadota; class Gammaproteobacteria; order Moraxellales; family Moraxellaceae; genus Acinetobacter; species Acinetobacter sp. Brlt_5. Next base: position 171,537 of record NZ_JAYJLP010000002.1, on the reverse strand, counting down.
TCTGATCAATTCCATTACAATCCTGCCCGACTGGAGCTGTCGTTTCGAGAGTAAAAGCTGTTTTTACTGAAGAAGATAAAGGAGCTGGACACATCCCAAACTTATCATCTTTTTTTCAGCGCAGATGGAAATCACCTTCACTCTGCCCTGCGTCCATCTGCTTAAAAAAGTCTTATTTGACTTTATTCGGATCCAGCACCTGAGTAATTAAATTCACCAGCTCAACATTCTGGGTTTCCAGCTGATGAATGCGCTGCGCTGATTTATCCAGTGCTTCCTGCTGCACGTGCATTTTCTTGGCCAGATCCTGCATGATCTCTAAAGTCTTTTTCAGATTTTCTTCCAGACTGATGACTTTGTTTTCGAGCTGATAATTATCGCTTTGGCGATTCAAATGATCATGCTGGTTTTTAAACTGCAGCCAGATCAGAAAAATCACCGCCACGGCCAACAGTAAAATAAATCCCCAAAGTAGAATAAACATCATGTGTAGTGCTCGACTTATTTGTTTTGTTTTATCTTAACGAAAAATATAGCAAAAAGGCGAAAAATCGCCTCCGGCCTGTCAATACCGGGCTGTTATCGCATTTCGCCCGGTTAGACCACCATCGTACAGGCCAAACTTAGGCAAAGATTCGGACAGATAGAAATTAATGCGCCTGATGGGCAAAAGATTCACATAAATCTAGTAACCGGTTGGCATAACCCCATTCATTGTCATACCAGGCAAAAACTTTGGCCTGATGCCCGACCACCATGGTCTGGGTAAGATCGACAATTAAAGAATACGGCGAATGGTTAAAGTCACTCGATACCAGCGGCTCATCGGTGACCTGCATAATTTCGGCATAATCCTGCTGCGCGGCTTTCACCAGCACCTCATTCAGCTTATGTACGGTAATGGGTGACTGGGAAATAAAGCTGACATCAATGGCGGCGACATTAATGGTGGGCACCCGAATCGAATAGCCATCAATGCGATTTTCCATTTTAGGCATCACCTGTTTTAAGGCGCCTAAAGCACTTGAGGTGGTTGGAATAATATTCTGACCGGATGCACGTGCACGGCGTAAATCACGGTGCGCATGATCCAGCACCGACTGATCAGCCGTGACAGCATGAATTTCAGTCATCAGCGCGGTTTCAATACCAAAAGCATCATCCACAATTTTAACCAACGGCACCAAGGCCTGAGTGGTACAGGAAACACTGGAAATAATCTGGTCTGAGGCTTTGACCTCATGATGATTGACCCCGTAAACAATGGCGGCATCAACCGTGTCAAACGGTGCTGCGCCAATAATCACCCGTTTGGCACCGGCATGAATATGCTGGGTTGCGGCTTCACGCGAACGGAACAGGCCGGTACATTCCAGCACCACATCAATATTTAACTGCTGCCATGGCAACTGTGCCGGCTGTGGCTGGCTCAGCACCTGAACTTTTAGCTTGGCCTGCCCCGAGTGTATGCACAGATAAATCTGTTCCTGTTCCAGCTGGATTTCTACCTGCCCCGGAAAACGGCCATGGGTTGAATCGTATTTAAACAGATGTAGTAGCGTGGCAACATCGGCAACGTCATTAATCGCGACAATATCAAAATGAAATTCTTTAGGATTTTCAAACCAGGCACGCAGTACATTTCGCCCAATTCGCCCAAAGCCATTAATCGCCACTCGTTGCATCCGTATTCCTTCAAACTGCACATCAATCTTGTCTGTGCTTATGTTAAAGGATTTCCGCCAGACACGGCGAATAATTCCTGCCAAACTCAGCAATTAATTTAAACCTGTCCAATATTTAAGCAGTTGGCAGCACTATTTTCTGCTTGATAAAAATTAGCAGGATGCACGGTAACTGGCTAAACCGCAGCAATGACAACAGCTTGTGATTTCACAGCAGATTAGATGACTTTGAGGTTTGGGTTTTCGCCGCAGATTTGTCATCAAAACACTTTAAAATCATTGGTGAGTGTGGCTTTTTCCGTTATAATTTGGCGTTTTTAAATTTTAAGCCCGTATAACAGCAGAGAAAATCTTGTCAGACTGTTATGCTTTTAGCCAAATCGAGAATTATGGAGTGACTTGGTTGTGAGTACTCGTTTTATGACATCAGCTGAAATTCGTGAAGCATTTTTGCGTTACTTTGAATCGCAAGGGCATACACGTGTCGCGTCGAGTTCTCTGGTTCCCGCCAACGACCCAACGTTGCTGTTCACCAATGCTGGTATGAACCAGTTTAAAGATTGTTTCTTAGGTCTGGAAAAGCGCGATTATGTCCGTGCCGTATCTTCACAAAAATGTGTACGTGCCGGTGGTAAACACAACGACTTAGATAACGTCGGTTATACCGCGCGTCACCACACCTTCTTTGAAATGTTGGGTAACTTCTCTTTTGGTGATTACTTCAAGCGTGATGCGATCAAGTTTGCTTGGGAATTCCTGACCGGTGATGAATGGTTAGCCCTGCCAAAAGACAAACTGTATGCCACGGTTTACCACACCGATGACGAAGCATTCGACATCTGGAACAAGGAAATCGGTTTAGCACCAGAACGTATTATCCGTATTGGCGACAACAAAGGCGAGAAATACGCATCTGACAACTTCTGGGCTATGGGTGATACCGGTCCATGTGGTCCATGTTCTGAAATTTTCTTTGACCACGGCGATCATATCTGGGGTGGCCTGCCAGGCACGCCTGAAGAAGATGGCGACCGTTTCATTGAAATCTGGAACAACGTTTTCATGCAGTTCAACCGCACAGCGGATGGCGTATTGCACCCGCTTCCTGCTCCTTCAGTAGATACCGGTATGGGCTTGGAGCGTATTTCTGCCGTATTACAGCACGTCAACTCCAACTACGAAACTGACCTGTTCCAGCATCTTTTAAAAGCGGCAGCTGAAATTATTGGTTTAGATACCACTGCACTTGAAGCGGAAGCCAAAGAAAAAGGCACACCGGTACAATATCCAGCTTCACTTAAAGTGGTGGCTGACCATGCCCGTTCTTGCTGCTTCCTGATTGCAGATGGCGTAACCCCCTCTAACGAAGGTCGTGGTTATGTACTGCGTCGTATTATCCGTCGTGCCGTGCGTCATGGCAACAAACTCGGTGCAACCGGTTCATTCTTCCACAAAATGCTGCAACCGCTGATTGAAGTCATGGGTGCGGCGTATCCTGAACTGGAAGCTCAAAAAGCACGTATCGAAGCGCAATTACTGAAAGAAGAAGAACAATTCGCCAAAACACTTGAGCAAGGTCTGAAACTGCTTGAAGGCGAACTGGCGAACCTGAAAGGTTCTGTGATTCCAGGTGAAGTCGTGTTCAAACTGTATGATACTTACGGTTTCCCGACTGACTTAACTGCAGATATTGCCCGTGAACGTGACTTAACCATTGACGAAGCAGGCTTTGAAGTTGAAATGGCAGCACAGCGTCAACGTGCACGTGATGCCGGTAAATTCGCCATCGACTACAACTCTGTTGTGAAAGTTGAAGGTGAAACCCAGTTTGATGGTTACGATGCCACCGCGGGTCAAGGCCAAATCATTGCCATCTATAAAGATGGTGAACAGGTTGACGAAGTCGCTGAAGGTGATGAAGCACTGATCGTACTGAACCAAACGCCATTCTATGCAGAAAGCGGTGGTCAGATCGGTGATACCGGTATTTTCAAAAACGACACCGGTATTTTTGAAGTGCAAGACACCAAAAAATCGGGCGGCGCTTTTGTACACCAGGGTATTGTAACCATGGGTAGCCTGAAAGCAGCACAAAACGTGGAAGCAATTGTCAAAGCGGACATTCGTGCTGCAACTGCACGCAACCACTCGGCGACTCACCTGCTGCACGCTGCGCTGCGTCAAATTCTGGGCTCACACGTACAGCAAAAAGGCTCACTGGTTGCATCAGACGTATTACGTTTTGACTTTGCCAACGACCAGCCGGTTTCATTTGAACAGCTGCAAGAAATTGAGCGTCTGGTGAATGCTGAAGTGATTGCCAACACACCAGTAACAACTGAGTTACTCGATATCGAATCGGCCAAAGCCAAAGGCGCGATGATGCTGTTCGGTGAAAAATACGGTGATGAAGTTCGCGTACTGTCTATGGGTTCAGTAATTGAAGAGAAAAACTTCTCGATTGAACTGTGTGGCGGTATTCACGTGAAACGCACCGGTGACATCGGTCTGTTCAAAATAACCTCTGAAGGTGGTGTGGCTGCAGGCGTGCGTCGTATTGAAGCGGTGACAGGCACCAAAGCGATTGAAGCTGCGCAAAAAGCTGATCGTGACATCAACACCATTAATGCGCTGTTAAAAGCACAGAAAGAGCAAACCATTGAGAAGGTTGAAGCAATTGTTGAAACAGCATCTAGCCTGCAAAAACAGATTGAACAGCTGAATCAGAAACTGGCCAGCCTGCAAGCGGGTGAACTTTTAAGTCAAGTTCAGACCATTGCTGGCCGCGCAACACTTATTACCACTGTTCAGGGTATGGATGCCAAAGCACTGCGCAACCTGCATGACGGTGTGAAATCAAAATTAGACAACGCAGTGATTGTCCTTGCCGGTGTAGAGGGTGACAAAGTGAGCCTGATTGCATCCGTTGCAAAAGACTTTACCGCGTCTATTAAAGCAGGTGACATCATCAAACACTTGGCCTCTGAGCTTGGTGGTAAAGGTGGTGGTAAACCTGACTTAGCACAAGGTGGCGCGCCACTAAACGAGAAGTTTGCCTCAGTCATGGCTGATTTAACTGCCTGGCTGGAAGCAAAATAACTTCACTTTTGTGTAACTGACCCTGGCGGCAATCAGGGTCATGGCTTATATGGAACAACTATGGCATTAATCGTTCAAAAATATGGCGGTACTTCTATGGGTACGCCCGAGCGCATTTTAAATGTTGCTCGTCGCGTAAAGCGCTGGCATGACCATGGCCACAAGGTGGTCGTTGTTGTATCAGCAATGAGTGGCGAAACCAATCGCCTGCTCGCTCTCGCGAAAGCCATTACCGACACCCCTGACCCACGTGAACTTGACCAGATGGTATCTACGGGTGAGCAGGTAACGATTTCCATGTTAGCTATGGCGCTCAATTCTATTGGCGTAGAAGCTAAATCTCTAACCGGTCGCCAAGTCGGAATTAAAACTGACAGCGCGTTCACCAAAGCCCGTATTGAAGCGATTGACACCGATGTCATGACCGGTCATTTAGATGCCGGCCGTGTGATTGTGGTTGCAGGCTTCCAGGGTGTAGACGAGCAAGGCAATACCACAACTTTAGGCCGCGGTGGTTCAGATACAACCGGTGTTGCGTTAGCCGCAGCATTAAAAGCAGATGAATGCCAGATCTACACCGATGTTGATGGTGTATACACCACTGACCCGCGTGTTGCGCCAAAAGCAAAAAAAGTGGATCGTATTTCCTTTGAAGAAATGCTGGAAATGGCATCTTTAGGCTCAAAAGTCCTGCAAATCCGTTCTGTAGAATTTGCTGGCAAATATCAGGTGCCTTTACGCGTACTATCTAGCTTCGATAACGACAACGATGGTGCATTTGACGAAGAGTTTAAAAACAACGTCGGAACTCTTATTACTACTGAATTGGAAGACAACATGGAACAGCCAATTATCTCAGGTATCGCGTTTAACCGTGACGAAGCTAAACTGACTATTCTCGGTGTGCCAGATGAGCCAGGTATTGCCTCTAAAATCTTGGCCCCAATTGGCGCTGCCAACATTGAAGTGGATATGATTATCCAGAACGTTGAAGAAGATGGCACCACTGATTTCACCTTTACCGTAAACCGTGGTGAACTGGCCAAAGCCAAAGCGATTCTTGAAGCGACTGCACAGGAAATTGGTGCGCGCGAAGTTGCAACCCGTGATGACATCGTAAAAGTGTCAATTGTTGGCGTGGGTATGCGTTCACATGCTGGCGTAGCGAGCAAAATGTTCACCGCACTTGCAGATGAAGGCATCAACATTCTGATGATCTCGACCTCTGAAATCAAAATTTCAGTGATTATTGAAGAAAACTATTTAGAGCTTGCAGTTCGTTCACTGCACACGGCGTTCGGTTTAGACCGCGAGTCAGGTGAATCAAGCGCGCGTGCTTAATCTGTAGTCAGCAATTATTGCAATTGTCAGACAATATTGCGAAAAACTACAAAAAATCAGAGCCACTATAGTATTTTTTATAGTGGCTCTGTTATATTGAAATAATGAGAATTAGAAATCTTAACAGAATTGTATCCGACAAGGTTTTGTCAGGGAGAGTTCTGATAAAATTTCGCTTGAAATATTTTGTGCTTTTCAAAACTTTCAAATCAATGCAGGTTTAGCATTTTGCAAGGAGATAAACATGCTGATTCTGACCCGACGTGTCGGAGAAACATTAATGATTGGGGATCAAGTCAGTGTTACTGTACTTGGTGTCAAAGGCAACCAGGTGCGTATTGGTGTGAATGCGCCAAAAGAAGTGTCTGTTCATCGTGAAGAAATTTATCAACGTATTCAACATGAACGTGCCATGCATGAGCATTTGCAACATCTCGATCAGGATTATCAGCCTTCTTATGAAGATGATAATTACCCACAAAATAACTTTAACCGTTAAGACTTAAAGTTATCTTGTTATAAAGCGGCTCTACGGCCGCTTTAAGTTTTTTTAGCGCTTCAAAATTATTGCTGTTCCAGCAAAGCCAGCGCTTTACGTACTGGTCCGAAACTACGGCGATGCTCTGTAGTCACGCCATGCAAAGCTATTGCTTCAAAATGCGCTTTGGTCGGATAGCCCTTATGTTTGGCAAAACCAAACTGTGGAAACTTCTGGTCCAGTTCCAGCATCTGCCGGTCACGGGTGACTTTGGCCAGAATACTGGCTGCGGAAATTTCGGCGTGCAAGGCATCCCCACCCACCACCGCTTCACATGGCATGATTAGTCCTTGTGGAATTTTATTGCCATCGACCAGGACCTGATCGGGCTGGACCTGCAAGGCTTCAACCGCACGGCGCATAGCCAGCAATGAGGCCTGTAAAATATTCAGCTCGTCAATTTCAGCCGGACTGGCTTCAGCAATGGCCCAAGCAAGGGCTTTTTCCTGAATCTCAATGAATAACTTTTCACGTTTCTTTTCACTCAGTTTCTTGGAATCATTCAAGCCCGCAATCGGATTATTCGGATCCAGAATGACCGCCGCAGCCACCACAGTTCCCACCAGAGGCCCGCGCCCTGCTTCATCTACACCAGCAATTTTCATCGACATTATTACCTTCAATAAAATAGGCTGAACCTGTCAGCCTATTTCTTTCATCTTGCGCTTATTGTACTGCTTCTTGCACACAAGCATGAATGGTTTTTGATACAACATTGCTCACAATGGTGGCACGCGCTGCCGGGTCAATCGCTGCTGTCGCCAAGTCTACCGCAGTCACATTTTGTGGTGCTTTTTCGCTGACACAACCACAGATTTCAGTCTGGATATTTTGCTTTTGGGTGCTGGTCATGACTTTGGTGGCCGTTTGCCATGCCGGAATGTTGTTTAGCTCGGTCACACATTTGGCATTAATCGCAATTTTCAGTGCTGCGCCGCCCAATTGCTGGGTCGTTGTTGCCGCTGTAGGCTGAGTGGTGCCTGTAGATGCACATGCGCTTAACAGTAATGCCAGCGGTGCTAAAACATAAGCCAACTTTTTCATGTATTTTCCTTCAGTTTTGCGTCATTTTACCGGCCTATTTTAAGGGCTTTAGCGCGGATTCGGTTTATCTTTTTGACCGCAATGCACAAATAAATGGCAAATTTAAGCATTATCCAGGGCAACTGCCTGCTTCATATCCGCAAATACCGTTGGACAGGCCGATTGCACCCGGTTCCAGCTTGGAATAAAAGACTGCTGGTTCGGATAATTCATAAACTGCTCCCCTGCCTCGACAATACTCTGAGCAAATAATTCCACCACATTTTCTTCGCTGTGCCGGTCATAGTTCAGGCCATTGGTGGTGGCATCATAATAATAGTGATCAATCAGATCCAGCGCATTACGATAATAGGCCGCGCGGATAATCCGAATATTGTCCAGACTGACCTGCACCCCCAGCGCCGCCAGCTTACGGAAAAATGCCAGTGCGATATCCCGGCTCATCCGTTTTAGGCCACCATCCCCATTGGCGGTGGTGACTTCCTGATGTTTATGTTCATAATCATCGGCAATATCGACCTGACAGATGCGCTTGGTGGAATAGTTGCGGTAAATTTCCGAGAGCACGCCAATTTCCAGGCCCCAATCGCCCGACACCTTCAGGTCACGCAGTGCTTCGACATGAATTGCCATCTCTCCAGACAAGGGATAACGAAAGGCTGAAAGATAAAGCAGATAATCCAGCGGTCCGAAGACTTTTTTCAGCGCCTGCAATAAAGGTGACACCAGCAGACGTGATACCCGACCATTCATTTTCCGGTCAGCCACCCTCGCATAATAACCTTTAGAAAACTGGAAACTGAATTGTGGATGTACCATCGGATAAATCAGCCGGGCCAGCATGTCACGTTTATAGGTACGAATATCGCAATCGTGCATGGCCACCACCTGACTCTTGCCTTCGGCCATGGCATAACCGGCACAATACCAGACATTACGACCTTTGCCACGCTGCAAAGGCGCGACATTTAACTGATTTAACTGCTGATGCAGCTGCTGCAAACGCGGTCCATCATTCCATAAAATCACATGGTTTTGCGGCAACACCGAGAAGAATTCCCGCGCATGAGCAAACTGCTCCGCATTGGCCTGATCCAGACCAATAATAATCTGCTGGATATAATCGGCGCCTTTTAATTCCTCGACAATCTGGGTTAAGGCCGGATGCTCAAGCTCGGAATATAAGGAAGGTAAAATTAAGGTGACCGGTTTGGACTTGGTAAATTCGCGAAGTTCCTGTTCGTATTCATGTAGATGGCGCTGTTTTAAATCATGTATTGTTGTAATCATGCCTTCTTGTGCAAAATCGACCATCTTCCTCTCCAGTTTATTGTTGTAAAAAGTGCTGTAATCCTTCTGCCCAACCCGCTGGTGCCTGCTGCCGGGTGAAGTACACAGAATCGTGTTCTAATGCCAATGCTGCTTTATACGGCCGTTTGACCACCACGGCATGCTGACAGGCTTTCAGCATATCGAGATCATTTTCACTGTCCCCCAGCCCAATACACACCATTTGCGCCGGATAAAACTGTTTCAGCCAGTTCACTGCCAGTGATTTATCACAGTCACGGCTTAAAATATGGCTAAAGCGTCCACCATGAACCATATGCAAATTACTGGCCAGATGTTGTGCAAGCAGCGCTTCATCTTCGGCCCGGCTATCCGGTTTCCAGATAATGACTTCGCTATACGGACGTTCTAAAGCCCGGGCTGCATCGTTCAGCGCCAAACCGGTCAATGCTGCAATCTGCGCAGCATCACAGTCACTAAAGCATTGAAAATTTAAGCCATAGTCTGTTTTTAACTGCTGGAGCTGTGCAGCAATGTCGGTATTGGATAAGGGACTTTGATAGTCATGCTGCGCATTAAAATAGATATATGCCCCATTTTCAGCCACAAAAGGCATGCCACTTAAACCGAGCTGTTGCTGCAAATGGCGGATTTCCGCTGCAGTTTTACTGCTACATAAAATAACCGGAGAATCCGGAATTAAACGCTGGATCAGCTCTGTGTTCTGCCCATAGCTGTAATTATCATGATTTAATAAAGTCCCATCTAAATCTGTAAAAATTATAAATTTTGGCATCTGTACTTATATTGGCTTTATCTGTGTAGAATCCTATAAGATTCTCAGCTTAATATTGCTTTAACTTACTTTTTTAAAACAAGAAAGTAACAGGCCTACATGAAGTAGGCCTATTTTTTTCATCATTTTATGAAGCTAGATGCGCTTATAGCGCCTGGATTTTTTCAATCCAGGCCTGTTTCTGCGCTGCTGGCAGGAACGAGGCTTCAAAGGAGTTAATCGCCAGTTGTTTTAGCTCATCTGCACTTAAATCTAACGCTTCGGTAATGGCAATAAAGTTGTCATTCATATAGCCGCCGAAATAAGACGGGTCATCCGAGTTAACCGTCACCTTCACGCCCTGCTGTAACAAACGGCGGATATTGTGCTGCTGCATATCCTGCACAACGCACAGTTTTAAATTACTGAGCGGGCACACCGTAAGCGGCATTTCATCCTGAATCAGACGCTGCATCAGTGCAGGATCTTCTTCAGAACGCACGCCGTGGTCAATACGATTCACTTTCAGTAAGTCCAGTGCTTCCCAGATATATTCTGGTGGACCTTCTTCACCGGCATGCGCCACCACCAAGAAACCGTATTCACGGGCTTTGGCAAAAACGCGGGCAAATTTAGCAGGTGGATGCCCGACTTCGCTAGAATCCAGACCGACTGCAATAATCTGCTCTTTATATGGCAGTGCCTGTTCCAGCGTTGCAAATGCTGCTTCTTCGCTAAGATGACGCAAGAAACACATGATTAAACGGGAACTGATGCCAAGTTTGCTTTGTGCATCATCACAGGCACGTTGTAAACCGTTAATCACCGTTGCAAAGGCAATCCCACGGTCGGTATGGGTTTGTGGATCGAAGAATATTTCGGTATGTACCACCTGATCTTCTGCACACTTTTCAAAATAGGCCCAGGCCAGATCATAAAAGTCCTGCTCATGTACCAGCACATTGGCACCGGCATAATAGATGTCTAAAAACGACTGCAGGTTATGAAAGTTATAGGCTTCTTTTACTTCCTCGACTGACTGATATGGAATGGCAATATTGTTACGCTGCGCGATGGCAAACATCAGTTCTGGCTCAAACGTCCCTTCAATATGGACATGCAACTCTGCCTTGGGTAAGGCGCGAATCAGCTCAAATTGATTCATCTCTCATCCTCATGAAAATAAAAAAGGGTGCAAACCGAGTTTACACCCTCAAAATGGTTGCTGGGGATTAACCGCCAAATAACGCAAATTTTAATGCCCACAATACTGCAATAATCCACACCATATACGGCACAGATGAAGCTTTACCGGTCAACAGCTTAATCAGCGCATAGCTAATAAAGCCCATGGCAATACCGTCTGCAATCGAGTAGGTAAATGGCATAAATACGATGGTCAGGAAGGCTGGAACCGCTTCGGTAATATCTTCCCAGTCAATATGTACAATGCCCTGAATCATCAGCACACCCACAAATAACAAGGCAGGTGCAGTAGCAAAGCCCGGTACCGATTGGGCCAGTGGCGCCAGGAATAAACACAGTACAAACAGCACCGCGACCACTACTGCAGTCAGACCAGTACGACCACCCGCTGCAACACCAGCAGACGATTCAATATACGGTGTGGTTGAAGAGGTACCTAGTGCTGCACCCGCCACAATGGCAGATGAATCGGCAAATAAGGCTTTTTTCAAACGTGGCAATTTACCATCTTTGAGCAGGCCTGCACGGTGTGAAACGCCGACCAGGGTACCGGTTGAGTCAAACAGATCGACCAGGAAGAAAACGAAAATCACTCCAATCAGGCTGGCAGTAAACAGACCTTCAAAGTCCATTTGCATGAATGTTGGCGCGATAGACGGGATTTCACCGACCACACCTTTAAATTCGCTTAAGCCCAAAGCCGTAGAAATAGCCGTTAACACCAGAATACTGATGATAATTGCACCGCGCACCTTGAACTGGTGCATCACCACAATCATCAGGAAGCCAAATAAGGCCAGCAACACTGAAGGCTGTTTCAAGTCGCCCAGACCCACCAAAGTCGCCGGATTATCGACAATAATGCCGGAATTTTTCAATGCGATTAAAGCCAGGAATAAACCAATCCCGCCGCCAATGGCCAGTTTCAGGGACATTGGAATGGCATTGACAATGGCTTCACGAATTTTGAACATGCTGATGGCAATAAACACCAGACCGGATACAAACACCGCGGCCAGCGCAGTTTGCCAAGGCACACCCATGCCCAGACAGACCGAATAGGTGAAATAGGCATTCAGGCCCATACCCGGTGCCAGCGCAATCGGATAGTTGGCAATCAGTCCCATTACCAGACAGCCAATTGCGGCTGCCAGACAGGTTGCAACAAAGACAGCCCCGTGATCCATGCCGGTTTCGGATAAAATCATTGGATTGACAATAATGATGTAACACATAGTTAAGAATGTGGTTACACCAGCAAGAACCTCAGTACGAAAACTGGTCTTGTTTTCGCTTAACTTAAATAAGCGCTCAAGCACATTTTCTGAAGATGGATTAGGAGTCGTCATGACCTCGCCCTTGTAAATAAACTTAAATACCCAACAGTGATGCGAAAGTACGGAGAAAATTCATCCCTACCCCTAGCATTGCCAAGCAACGGATATGCCAAAAGTTACACGCACAGAATAAGTCTATTTAGCCATTATGCTTTGAGCCCTTAACAGCTCAAATCAGATAAATTCTAAACAAAAAAGCCGCATAACTTTATGCAGCTTTACTTACCATAATTAAATCAACTATTTAAAAAATAAATACGCTAATTTAATTGTCTAATGGGTAAATTATATCACACTGATTTTTCATTGTTTCTAAAATTTATCTTTAATTTTCATTCAGAGCATTTCATGCTGAATTAGAATTTTTGGCCTAAACTTCCAGCCCGCTCAATAGAGGGTTCGATCTGTCGCATGTGATCATCCAGCGATGAACGATGTGAAGCCCGATCTTGTTCAATCAGATGCAGAGAGTCGCGTGCCTCCTGCACAATATTCTGCATTTCTTGTTGTCTGCGGTGTTGTTCCTGCTGAAACACCCAGACCATTAACAGGACAACCATGACAATAAAGGTCACGATCAGGATTTGCCTCATGTTCTTTACTATTATTAAACAAATTTAATTTATACTAACAGAAAAATAAACAATATATGAACCATGTCACAACTTTCAGTTTGTGTATTAATCAAATTTTAACAATTCAAGCATTCAATTGGCCTTTAACTCACTCCTACCCTTACCTATTGAAATTTCAATTTCCTGACACCCATAAAAAAAGTCCGCACTGGGCGGACTGTTTAGCCTTAACCGCAGGATGCTTGCACAATTTTATTACTGTTCGGATCAATGGTTACTGTGACTCGGTCAGCGCGATAATCCATGGTGACCGGCTGGCCAGGATGGACGCTGCGAACAATTTTGGCCTGGGTCCGCTGCTTGATTTCGCTCTGTGGCAAACTGCCCGATTGCCCGATCAGCTTTTTGGCTTCTTCTGCCACACACTGGCCTGGCTGCTGACGGAACAGCGCCCATTCTTCAACGATACTGCCATCTGGCAAATGGCAATAGCCCACCTGACCACTGTGTTCGTCTTTAATTTCCAGTCGGCCGCCCTGTTCAATACAATATTGACTGGCCGGATTGGCAAGTCCTACCTGTGCTGGGGGTTGCTGTACGGTGCTACAGGCCATAAGCGAGGCTGCAAGCGCAGCAAAAAGAACAATATTTTTCATGGGCAGTATTCTTGTATAAAAAATATTAGCCTAGCAAATTTTACTGGACCTGCTGTGTCTTTTTGCAAAAGAGGGAGAAAGCTTCTTGTTAGTCTTGATGAGGGACAGCTTTGACTTATATAGAGCTATTACTGATAAATTGGTGGATGGAGAAATTACAGAGATAAAAAAAGGCTTATAAGTGTTTCACTTATAAGCCTTTAAAATTTGGTAGGCATATCCAGACTCGAACTGGAGACCTCTACGATGTCAACGTAGCGCTCTAACCAACTGAGCTATACGCCTATATGTGACGCATCATATTCACTTTTAAATTTTATGACAAGCCTTTTCTATGATTTTTCAATGCAGATGCACAAGAATTCTGCAATGCTTTGAATTTTTTCAAATCTGCCTCAGAAACCTGCTCAGATGCATACTGCATCTGCTCATATAACTGCACGGTCTGCTTAAACACATGATGCTGCTGTGACTCAGCCTGAGCCGCCAAACGAGACATCCACATGTTAAACGTTTCAGCAGGCTTTTTCTGTAATTCAGGCGGTAACGGCTTCGAAAACGTCTGCAACAGCTGGGCAAGTTTTGGCTGCCGGCGAAGATGCTGATAATACAACCAGGCCATATATAGCCCCAGCAGACCTAAAATGGTCAGTATCAGCATCAGGATATTGGCATAGCTGGAATGTAGCCCCAGTTTGGCCAGCCAGCCCCGCTGCGACTCGGCATTATAGCCCACCACCTTGCTTTGCCATTGATAGCTGGCATAGTCGCTCCAGATACGCAGTTTATTCATTAAATGATAATGCCGATAAGTCCAGCCACTGCCGCGCTCGCCCAATACCGCCTGATCTTCCGCAATCAGGTTTTGTATGCCCTGCTCAACCCGCTGCGGGCTAATCATTGCTGTGGGGTCAAAACGCTGCCATTTGCCGTTTAACAGCACTTCGGTCCAGGCATGCGCATCTAACTGGCGTACTTCCCAACTTTTACCATCTGGGGCCAGCTCTCCACCCTGATAACCGGTGACCACCCGCGCCGGAATTCCGACATAACGCATCAGCATCACAAAACTGGAAGCATAATGTTCACAAAAGCCCTGACGTGACTGAAACAGGAACTCATCAACACGATGTTGCCCTAATCGTCCCGGGGTTAAGGTATATACAAAGCCATTTTCCCGATACCAGCGCAGCACCTGCTGCACATAACGCTCAGGATCTTGTCCGCTGTGCAAAAATAAACGCTGGGCCAGTTGCTGTGCCTGCAAGTCCTGCTGTACCGGAAATTGAGTATTGATGCGTAAATTCAAGTGAGCATTACTCACGGTCTGGGTCTGGATATCGCCAATCCAGCGCAACGGAATCGGCTCGATCCGCTGGGTTAAACGCCGCGGTACAATGCCCCAATCCTGCTGGCTATAATAACGGCGCTCCAACGGAACCGATTTCTCTAGCCCCATCACCCAGCGCACACCTGGGTCAGCCGCCAGATATTGATAATCAAAACTACGCGCATGCGCCGGCTGCAATACATCGCTACGCATTAACGGCTGCTGGTTAACAAAGCTGCTACGCCAGCGCTGGCCATCATATTCATCCAGCACCATCGCCCGCCAATACAGCTCATGCCGTGGTGGCAGTTGCTGCACATCGCCAATAATCCGAAAGGCCAGCGCGCTAGATTGTGACAGCTCGGCAATATCGCCCGGCGACATGCTGTCACTAATTCCGGTAATACCTTTATTTTCCGGAATCGGAATATGCCACAGTGGCGGTAGCCGCGGGAAAAACATAAACAGCAAGACAAAAAATGGCAGTGCATACAGCACAAAACGCCCCACATGGCGGGCATCGCGTTTTAAGGCCTGTACAGCCGAAGCCTGATATTCAAATTCGCTGGTTTGCAGGCGATACAGCCCGATCAGACAACTGAGCAGGCTTAAAATGACCATAAAGGCCATCCAGATTGACTGGCTAAACAGGAAGGAACTGGCACTGACAAATAGCGCGAAATTGAACAGGATAATCACATCGCGCCGGGTTCGGGTTTCGAGGGCCTTGGCAAATAAAAAGGTTGATAACACCGCCACGCCGGCCTCTACCCCAATAAAGGCGCGGTACTGTAAATAAATACTCAGCAGCGCCAGCGCAATCAGGCTAAAGGTCCAGTATTTGGCAATCGGCTGACGCCCGGGCTGCAGACTGAAATACAGACTAATCAGGATGATGATAAAAATTATACTAAGCAGCACAGGCAGATAGATCAGCTGTGCCAGTAACAGCAGGCCCAGGCTTGAGAGAATCGAAATACGGATACTGGAATTCATCTTTATGCCTGCGCCAACAGTTGTTTGGCGAGCAGCAATTGCTGCTCGCCACAGGCGGCCGGTAATTCTACCTGCGGCAAATACAGGGCATAGGCACATTGCTGCTGTTCACACTGCTCGACTAGGCCCATCATTAGGCTGAGTTTTTCTTCATGCGATGTGCTGGGCATCTGCGCATAGTCAATTTCAAGCTGCTGCTGATTCTGATATTGCTCAAAGACCTTGACGTATAAGCCCTGGCCACGCGCCACCTGTTTCCAGGACACTGCCTGCAAGGAATCTCCGAGCTGATAACTGCGCAGCTCCCGGAATTCATCTAAATCAGGTTCTTCATTGTGCCGGTTGTGTTTATTTTCAGTGGTGTGCTGCGCCGCTTTCGGTGCAATCCAGGCAAAGTCATTGAAATACAGATAGGTCCAGGCACGTACCAGACCAAAGGGATAAACCGAATATAACTGGATGGCCGGATAATGAAACTTGCCGCGCTGGGCAGTATAAAAAGCTAAGCTATACTGCTGTTTGGCTTCACTCAGCGCCAGTTTATGTAATTGCTGATCAACCTGAATCCACAGATAACGCAGCTGTGGCGTATCCTGCTGAAAAAACAGGTGCAGCTGGACATTTTCCCCGGCCTGCCCGACCTGCTGCGCCACCACCTCAAGCTGCAAGCCATGCAGCTGTTTAAAGGTCAAATAAAAACTGATACATAAAATCGCGCTAATTAAAAAGCAGAAGCCCAGAATCAGGTTATTGGCATAGTTAATACCGGCCACAAAGGTAATCAGGATAAGCACCAGATATAAATAACCCTGCTGATAAATAAATACCAGCACATCTTTTTGCGTGAGGCGTTTTTTCTGCTGAAATTGAAAACGCTTTTCCAGCCAGTGCTGCCAAAAATTCTGCCCGAGCATACTTAGCTGACCTGCACCTGTTGCAGCAGCTGCTGGGTTTCGCCCTCACTTAAACCAATACGATGTGCCACCACCGCCACAAAAACCGCTTGTACATCATCCGGAGTGACAAAACTGCGCTGTTCAATTAACGCATGTGCCTGGGCGGCTTTTTTCAGGGCCAGTACTCCGCGCGTCGATAGTCCATGCCGGTTTTTACGGCTGGCTTCGGCCAGATCCAGAATATAATCCTGTACGGCGTCACTGACATACAGCCGATGCACCTGCTGTTGTAATTCCAGGATTTCATCTTCACTAAACACATGCTGCAAACTGGCAATCAGGCTCTGCCGGGAAGATTGCTGCAGCAATAGTTTTTCTGCATAACGCGATGGATAGCCCAGTGATAAACGCATTAAAAAGCGATCCAGTTGTGATTCAGGCAATGCATAGGTTCCGCTTTGAAACAGCGGATTCTGGGTAGCAATGACCCAAAATGGTTGCGGCAGTTCGTAACGCACGCCATCGACCGTGACGTTGCCCTCTTCCATTGCTTCCAGCAAGGCACTCTGGGTTTTCGGGCTACAGCGGTTAATTTCATCGGCCAATAAAATCTGGGTAAAAATCGGGCCTTGCTTAAACTCAAACTGATGTTCTTTCTGATTAAACATGTTCACCCCAATTACATCACTGGCCAGCATGTCATTGGTAAACTGAATCCGCTGAAATTTCAGTCCGGCCAAATGCGCCAGACTGCTGGATAAGGTAGTTTTGCCCAGACCGGGTAAATCTTCAAACAGCACATGGCCGCCGGCCAGTAAACAGACCAGTGCCAGTTTGGTCTGCTGCTGTTTATCTAAAACAATCTGATTAACCTGTTCAAGGAACTGCTGGATTTTGGGTGCATAGCGCTGCAGCTCGCTCTGGAGCTGCGCCTGATCGTGTACTGGTTCCGACTTCTTATCCTGTTTCATGCCCCAAATCACCTTCATTCCCCAAATAAAAACGGTGTATGCCCTAACATACACCGTTTTGTTTTTTTTCTAAAGAAATCAGATGATTTCTAGATTTTTAACACGGACACTTCTTCAGGTTTCCGGAAGATGGATAACGTGAATCGACACAGTGCCGGTAAAAGGTTTTGGCATCCATCGCTTCCAGATCCGGATGATGCTGCCGCATATGCTCCAGATAAGTCTGATAGTCAGGCACCCCCACCATCAGCCGGAAACTTTGCTGCAGGCGCTGCCACAATGTGGCAATCCGCGACCAGTTTTTAGGATTCAGGATTAAATCCTTCTGCGACATCACGGTCATTTTGATGATTTTATAAATCACCGTTTTACCCGCTCGAGCAAATTTCAGATTCATCTTCTCGCTCCTTAATGGCCTTTGGCCGGCTGAATATCTTCAGGATCGCGGTAAATTGCTTCTGCTTCATGCACGGTTGGTTCCGGATTGGCCAAGGCACGGCGAATCACCCCAATCGCAGCAAACAGCATCACAAACGCCACAATCATAAAGAAGCCACACAATGCCGCATTAATCTGGTTCGACATTGCCACAGTCTGCATTTCCGCAATACTTTTGGCTGGTGCCAGAATTTCATTATTGGCAATGGCGGTATTGAAACGCTCTGCCTGTGCCAGGAAGCCGATCTTCGGATTTTCGTGGAAAATCTTCTGCCAGCCAGCAGTCATCGAGGTAATAAACAGGAACACGGTCGGGATGATGGTCACCCAGACATATTTCTGTTTCTTCATCTTGAACAGGATGACAGTACCAAGGATGAGCGCCATCGCAGCCAGAATCTGGTTACCAATACCAAACAGCGGCCATAAACTGTTAATCCCGCCGAGTGGATCGACCACACCCTGATAGACGAAGAAGCCCCAGCCAGCCACTGCAACTGCCGTGCCCAGCAAGTTACCAAAGAAGTTGTGTGATTTTTTCACCGCAGGAATCACAATACCTACGGTATCCTGAACCATAAAACGGCAGGCACGGGTACCGGCATCCACCGCTGTCAGAATGAATAGCGCTTCAAACAGAATGGCGAAGTGATACCAGAACGCCATCATTTCACGGCTATTGAAAACCTCGGTGATGATATGGGCCATACCAATTGCGAAGGTTGGCGCACCACCGGTACGGGACAGAATCGAGTTTTCACCGACTTCCTGAGCCAGCAAGGTCAAGGCTTCAGGCGTGACCACAAAACCAAGGTTACGCACCGCTTCGGCTGCCGTATCTACCGAGGTACCCAGTAAAGCTGCTGGCGAGTTAATCGCGAAATACACGCCCGGATCAAGCACCGCGGCACAGATCAGCGCCATAATCGCCACGAAAGATTCCATCAACATGCCGCCATAACCAATCATGCGGATATCGCGTTCGTTGTTGACCAGTTTTGGCGTGGTTCCTGAAGACACCAGGGCGTGGAAACCGGAAATCGCACCACAGGCAATGGTAATAAACAGGAATGGGAACAGCGAACCGGCAAATACCGGACCAGTCCCATCCACGAACTTGGTGACTGCTGGCAGTTTCATTTCCGGCATGGCAAATAAAATACCAATCGCCAGACCTGCAATGACACCAATTTTCAAGAAAGTCGACAGATAATCACGCGGTGCCAATAACAGCCACACCGGTAAAACCGACGCAATAAAACCGTAAATGATCAATGCCCAGGTCAGCTCAGTCCCTGACAAGGTAAAGAACGGTCCCCAGTACGGATGCTGCGCAATGTTTTCACCGTAGATGATGCCAAGCATCATCAGCACAAAACCGATAATCGACACTTCTGCAATTTTACCCGGACGGATAAAACGCATGTAAATGCCCATAAAAATGGCAATCGGAATGGTGGCGGCAATACTGAATACACCCCACGGACTGTTGGTCAGGGCTTTCACCACCACCAGCGCCAGTACCGCCAGGATGATAATCATCACCCCAAGTGCACCCAGCATCACGATAATACCGGCAAAGCTGCCCAGTTCCTGCTTGGCCATTTCACCCAGTGAGCGGCCGTCACGACGGGTCGAAATAAACAGCACCAGGAAATCCTGTACCGCACCGGCCAGCACTACCCCGACCAATAGCCAGATGGTGCCCGGTAAATAACCCATTTGCGCTGCCAGAATAGGACCAACCAGCGGTCCGGCACCGGCAATCGCGGCAAAGTGATGGCCGAACAGGACACTTTTATTGGTCGGCACATAATCTAAACCGTCGGCCAGCCGATGCGCGGGAGTTAAACGCCTGGCATTGAGCTCAAAGACTTTATTGGCAATAAATAAACTGTAGAAGCGGTAAGCAATGCTATAGACACAGGCGGCGGCAAGGACCAGCCAGACTGCGTTTACATGCTCACCACGGCTGAGCGCCAGAATCCCGAAAGACACTGCACCCACAATAGCGACGAGCAGCCAGATAATTTTCGAAGTTAGGCTCGACTTCGTTGGTAATGTTTCCATTCAATCCCTCATATTTTCGATGCATTTAAATCAGCTTGATTGTTGTTGTTCGAGGTACTGCTGTTTTCCTTTGCAACTTTACGCCTGTTATTTTTCTATGCCTCTAAGACTTTGGCATAAAAAAAGGGATGATTGATCATCATCCCTTCGATAATAGTATATTTTTACACCATTATGCACGTTCTAAATATTCACCAGTACGGGTATCTACACGAACGCTTTCTTCTTGCTGAACGAATAATGGAACACGTACCACAGCACCTGTTTCAAGTTTCGCTGGCTTACCGCCACCGCCAGAAGTATCACCACGAACACCTGGATCAGTTTCAACAATTTTTAATACCACGAAGTTCGGAGCGCTAACGTTTAAAGGCACGCCGTTGAACAACATAATGGTACATTTTTCATTAGAATCGTCTTTTAACCATTTTGCAGCATCGCCCATAGCTGTTTTATCAGCTGCGATCTGTTCAAATGTTACAGGATCCATGAAGTTCCACAGTTCGCCGTCATTGTACAAGTAGTCCATTTCTACTTCTACAATGTCAGCAGCTTCTAGTGAATCACCAGATTTGAAAGTTTTTTCTAATACTTTACCTGTTTTAAGGTTACGTAATTTCACACGGTTGAAGGCCTGACCTTTACCTGGTTTTACGTATTCGTTTTCCATGATTGAACATGGGTTACCATCAAGCATAACCTTAAGGCCTGACTTGAATTCATTCGTAGAATAATTGGCCATGACTGGCACACTCCAAACTTACTAACTTTAAGCTATCGATGCTACGGGCTGTTGCGATGTCATTTAGCAAGTCTGACACGAACATTAGTTGCCACATGCACATTCATTTTATGTGACGTATTCTAAATGACCAATATACCTTGCCGCAATGAAAAATTATTGTTTAACCGGCCGCTGCTGCCTAAGTTACAAGCAGATATCCATCTACCGGCTTTATTCCCAACTGGCAGATGCTTAAAATCAGCGCAGCTCGTTCTGGACTCCGCCTGGCCCGGATGTCCTGATTTTTCGCACACAAAGCACATTCCCAGCGCCTGCAAACTGTTAAACTAGCACGATTAGGCCTTGCCCTCCCACTTCCATGATTCTTTTCCGGCATGACAAACTATTTGTATCAACAGCAAAACTGGCAATCACAGCTCAGTGATTTAATTACCGATCCTCAAGAGTTACTGAGTCTTCTGCAACTGTCGCCTGAACAGTTACTCTCCGGCGCAATTCTGGCATCTGAACAGTTTAAATTACGTGTGCCGCGTGCATTCGTCGGAAAAATGAAAGTCGCCGATCCCTTTGATCCGCTGCTGTTACAGGTCTTGCCACATCATCTGGAACTGGAAGATCATCCTGAATTTGTCACCGATCCCTTAGGTGAAGAACAGGCCAACCAGCAACCGGGTGTCCTGCACAAATATAAGTCGCGTTTTTTACTGACCCTGACCGGGGCCTGTGCGGTACATTGCCGCTATTGTTTCCGCCGCCATTTCCCCTATCAGGACAACCTGCCTAAAAATGAAGATTGGCTAAACATCAAACAATATATTGAATCTCAGCCCGACATTAACGAAGTGATTTTAAGTGGCGGCGATCCATTAACGTTAACCAATCGACGTTTACAGAGCTGGATCGAACGTCTGGAATCGCTGCCGCAGATTAAATTTTTGAGAATTCATTCACGCGTTCCGATTGTAATCCCCAACCGTGTCGATGAAACGCTGATTTCCATATTAAAAAACAGTAGGCTACGGATTATTCTGGTGGTACACTCAAATCATGCATCAGAATTGGATGACTTCACTTGCCGTACATTAAATACACTGGTGAAACATCAAATTACCGTCCTGAATCAGGCAGTTTTACTTCGTGGGGTGAATGATTCTGCTCAGGTTCTGGTCGATTTAAGTTATCGCCTGTTCGATGCTGGGGTGATGCCGTATTACTTGCATGTATTAGATAAAGTGAAAGGTGCACATCATTTCGATCTGATGCCACAGGACATCGATCTTATTTATAAAGAGGTTTTAGCGAACTTGCCGGGTTATCTGGTTCCTAAACTCGTTAGGGAAATTGCGGGCGAAAAGAATAAAACACCGCTTTTTGGGGTTTCAACTGCTTGAATTTGAGTTAAATAACAACGATGACTATGAATCATTCAGATATTTTTCAGGTTGCCACTGAGCTGAAATTGGAACAGCTCAGTTTTTGCCAGAATTCTGTCAAAAGTATTCAGGAGTGGGCAGCTGACTTATCCATTTTACAGCTTGGGGACTCGTCAAAAGCCTTGTTCAAAGCCTTACTGGAAATTTCTGAACTCAAATGTCAGGAAACCTTGCGCTTTGACCTGATTCAGGCCATTCACCCGACGCTGGAAAATGTCCTGACCAGCCTGGAAAAACACTTTTTTAACCAGGGTCTGATTAGCAGCGACCGCAATGAGCACATTATCGAGCTGGCGCTGTTGTTACGTAGTCATTTTGCCAAAGTCTATATTGAAATCGCGCGCCGCAGTCACCGCCAGCTGGCCCAGCAGAAGTTTTCCATTTTTGCCTTTAACCTGAAAAAGAACCTGCAGACTGCGCGGACTGTGGCCACCTATTATGCGCTGCAACAACTGACCTTATTGATGTATCAGCAACAGATGCTATATAGCTCGCCATTTTCCGGGCAATGGCTCACTGCGCATCAACTGTTTAACTGCGCGCTGCAGCACAATTTTCATCAGAACAATATTAACCATCTGCAAGGCACCCAGCATCAGCTGCAAAATATCAGTCAGGCATATGCGCAATTAATCCTGCTGGATATTTTCAATACCCATCAGATTCGTCCGGCCGAAATTCAGGGGCTGTATCTCTGCAGTTTTGACTGGGTCAAGCTGATTCAGATTTTGCCCAAAGAAACCACCCTGTCACGCTATATTGTCGATACCAACAAAGACTATCCGCCAATTTATAACTCGCATCAATCGGGTGATTTTGAGCCGGGTATTTTTATTTCGACGCAGGCACTGCTGGATCATATTAGTGAAAATCAGGGCCGCAAGGCCGAACATCTCTCCCGCAATGAAAAGCTGTTTTTAACTCCGGCCCTGCATTTTCATATTCATACCCTGCTCACTCATAATCCTGAGCGTCGCCATGAACGTTATGAATATTCGGCCCGGGTCAAAATCTGTTTTGGCTTAAGCGTGGCGCACTTCTATTTGTCTAAAGGCAAGAATTTTCAGGAAACCCTGCAACTGGGTGAAAATTACCAGTTCCAGAGTGAAAGCCAGTTCATCAACCAGATGCACAGTCATGCCACTGCCGACATCAGCAAAATCCAGAGTCTGGACCGTGAAGCCAAACAGATTTACGGCGCGGAAGTGCTGGATATCAGTGTGAATGGTTACCGGATTAAATGGGAAGGTGAAACGCCGAAACATCTTAAAACCGGTGAATTTATTCTGGTGCAGGAAAATCCGCAAAGTCCGTGGCGTGGCGGTGTGATTCGCTGGATTAAACAGTCGACTGACAAAACCCTAGAACTGGGCCTTGAAGTTTTGGCGCAGGACATTATTCCATGTGCCGTCTATGTGAAATCTGACCGGCATAGCGGGCATTATCATCCTGCCCTGCTCATGCAGAGCTCACAGCTAAATGAAGTCAGCACTCATCTTATTTTACCGGGGATTCAATTATTAAGAGACAAGCAGACCGTACAGCTGCGTTTAGGGGATGAAGACATTAAAGTCTTTTTAATTAAACCGTTACTCATTACTCAAAGCTTTATGCGTTTTGACTTTGAACTGTTAAATGACCAGCAGCAAGCCACAGTCGATGCCTTTATTCACAAGCAGATGAATGACGTTAAGAATCAAGATTTATGGGAAGCGTTGAAGTGAGAAATCCTTTACTATCTAAAAAATTTAAACGTACCGAAACACGTTTACTCATTATCGATGATAACCAAATCCGTTTTAATCAGATTTGCGAACAGCTGAATGCACAGGAACATACCGTGCAGGCCACCCTGCTCGATGACCTGCAAAATTTTGAAAAACAGCTGAATTTAACCTGGGATGTGGTGATTTTTGGCCGCGCCTACGACTTGAAAATTGATCAGGCCCTGACCCTGATTCGCGCCTCAAAACAGCCGAATTTACCGCTGGTGTTATTGCAACCTGAAGACTATGATGCCACCCAATATAGCGCCCTCATCCGCAAAGGCATTTATGATCTGGTCAACCTGAACGATAGTGACAGTTTCTATCTAGGTCTGCTTCGTGCCCTCTCTTTCAGCCGTTTGCAGCAAACCCATGCCCAGCTCAAAGAAGAGCTGGAAAATGCCCAGACGCAGGCGCAGTCTCTGGTGGAAGACAGCAACAAGGCGGTGGCGATTATTCAGGAAGGCATTCATGTACAGGCCAATCAGGAATATTTACAGCTGTTTGGCTTTCAGAATGAAGATGAGATTATTGGTCTGCCTTTGCTTGACCTGTTGCAACCGGAAGATCTAGCCGATTTTAAACTGCGCTTTAAAAAAGTATCGCAAGGTCAGTTTGATTTAGGCCGTTTCAGCTACAGCTCTTTAAATAGTCATGTCGCCGCGCAAAATCCGCTACAGCTGGAATTTTTACCGGCCACTGATGAAGATGCCTTGCAGCTGACCATTGATATTCAGCAAGCTGCTACAGCACCAGCCAAGGCCAGCAATGAAAGCACAGCTGGTCAGCAGCCGACCCATCAGCTGATTAACCGCACCCTGAACAATCAGCCATCCAAAATTAATGCGCTGGTGGTATTTGCCCTGGCCTCCTGCCCTGAAAAAGTCTTGCAATCGGACTGGGTTACGCTGAAAAACTATTTCGGTAATATTAAAACCTTCCTGAAAGAACAGACCAATGTGCCTTTATTCAAGGTCAATTCATCGATCTATATTGGCTTGTTCCAGGCAGAATCAACCACCATTTTGCATTCCAAACTGATTGGTCTCAGCTCACTGAGTAAACCGCAGTTATTGAGCGTCAATGGGCAAAGTTATCCGCTGAATTTCCGTATGGGCTATGCGGTACTAGAAGGTGAAATTGCCGACAGCACCCAGTTTGAACAGCTGATGGAACGTGCCTTTGTAACCGCACTGCCTTATCAGCAAAAAGATGAGCAAAGCCTCGGACTGGATTTATCCATGACCGATCTGTCGCTGGAAATTGTCGAGCCAAAGGTTGCACCTGTGGTCGAAACCGCTGCTTCATCGCTATTAGGCGCCTTACGCCACAGCCTGGATCGTAATGAAATTCATCTGAAATATCAACAACTTTACGACAAGCATGATACTAACTTATATACCTACGAAGTAACCAGCGGCTTTATTTTCAATAACGAATGGCAACCACTGACTGGCTTAATTGACTTAGCAGAAGACCCTGAATTAGCCATTAAACTGGATCGCTGGATTCTGGTCGAAGCCTGCAAACAGCTACATAACTTCATTACCCAATATCCGGAAGCCAAGCTGATTGTTAACCTGAACAAGCATGTGCTGTTACAAGACCGCGCTTTCCCGGAATTTGTGTCCAAACTGATTACCATTGTGGGCAGTCAGCAGGCTTATCCGTTAATTCTGCAATTCTCTGAAGAAGATGTGAGCCAGAACCTGATGGATGCCCAAAAGCAGATGCATTTGCTGCATCAGCATGGCGCGGAAATTTCTATCCGTGAATTCGGCCAGTCGATGTATAGCGAATCCATTCTTAAACAGCTGGATGTGCAATATGTGACCCTGCATCCATCGCTGACCAGCAAACTGATGCAAGATAGCGCAACTCAGGAGCTACAGGAACAGATTCAGCAGTTTAGCGAAATCAAGCCGGTGGAAGTGGTGCTGCATGAACTAAACGATATGAACCTATTTGCCAACGCCTGGAATGTGGATGCCCGTTATATTCAGGGTGATTACTTCCAGAAGAAACTGGATCATCTCATTGATGTACAAGACCAATAAGGTCTTGTACTTTTCACCCGAAGCGCAGGCACAAAAAAACGGGCAAATGCCCGTTTTTTTCATTCTGGGTATTAACCACGTTTGATAGAACGTGACATACCAGCAAAACGTTGTTTGAACTTGTCGATACGACCGCCAGTGTCAACGTTCTTTTGCTTACCAGTGTAGAATGGGTGGCAAGCTGAACATACGTCTAGGTAAAGAGTGTCTTTACCAACAGCTGAACGAGTTTCGATCACGTTACCACATGAACAAGTAGCAACTAATTTTTCATATTTTGGGTGAATATCGGCGCGCATCGTCGATTACTCCATAAGATTAAAGAAGGTTTTGCTGTCGTCGCAATTGATCACTCTCAAGACTGAGGAAAAAAGCTGTTTATTAGAGATAAACCGCAGACCAACACCACAACAGACCATTCTTTTGGCCCACCGAGACGGATACCGTCAGAGCTAAGCACAACAAGTTGGGGCATATTATACGTGAATCTATGCCAATATGCGAATTATTCTTTGTCCTCAATTTCAGGCTGCTTCGACCAGTAATTGGCAATAATGCCGCAGACCATCAGCTGGATTTGATGGAAAATCATGATTGGCAGCACAATCATGCCCAAAGGCTGGCCAATAAACAGAATCTGCGCCATCGGTACACCACTGGCCAGGGTTTTTTTAGAGCCGCAGAAGAAAATCGCAATCTGGTCTTCACGTTTAAAGCCCAGCCATTTCGGGATGTACAGCGCCAGCAGCATGATGATGGTCAGTAACACCGAACAGGCCACAGTTAAAATCAGTAACGTTGTGCCACTGACTTCATTCCACAGTCCGGCCACCACGGCGCCACTAAAGGCGCCATAGACCACCATTAAAATGGTGCCCTGATCAAAGCCTTTAACCAGACTTGGGAACTTGACCAAAAATGGATAGACCCACGGCCGCAGCAATTGCCCCAGAATAAAAGGCACCAATAACAATAAGGTAATCTGAATAATGGATGAGGTCGGATCATAATCGTGCTGCGACTGGCCAAAAATAAACAGGCTGACCAGAACCGGGGTAATGAACATGCCGGCAATATTGGAAAAAGACGCACTGCAGACTGCACTAGCGACATTGCCGCGTGCAACCGAGGTAAAGGCTATGGAAGACTGCACTGTAGAAGGCAAGAAGCACATAAACAGAAAGCCCCAGTACAGCTCCTGCCCCAGTAACGGCAGTAATACGGGTTTGGCCATGAGACCCAACACTGGAAATAACAAGAAGGTAAATGCAAACACCAGCGTATGCAGTTGCCAGTGCATGATACCTTGTACCACCGCCTCTCTGGACAGCTTTGCGCCATGTAAAAAAAACAGCACCGCAATGGCCGCCGTGGTAATAACGCCAAAGACTTCAGCGACCTGTCCAGACACCGGCACGATACTGGCCAGTATCACCATCACAATTAACAATATGGTAAAGCGATCCAATGCAAGTAGTTTTAGCATGTCTACATCCTGTGATTTTATTTTTGCATCGACATAAAAAAGCCCAGTCAGCGGGTTTTACCTCACGGTAAAGTTCCATCTTACTGGGCTGGAACAATAAAGCTAGTCTGCTGGCTTAATGTTCACTATTTTGTGGCGCTATACTACTGCGCCAACTTAGTTATTGCGGGCATTGTCATCCTGCTGGATCAGTTCGATTTTATAACCGTCCGGATCTTCCACAAAGGCAATTACGGTCACGCCGCCTTTCATTGGACCCGCTTCACGCACCACATTGCCGCCGCGCGCCTTGATTTCTTCACAGGCTTTGTAAGCATCTTCCACTGCAATGGCAATATGACCATAGCCATTGCCCAGCTCATAGCTGTCTGTATCCCAGTTATGGGTCAGTTCCAGCACGGTATGGTTGTCTTCATCACCATAGCCGACAAATGCCAGGGTAAAGCGGCCTTCTTCGTAGTCACGTTTACGGAGTAAAGTCATGCCAAGTACTTCAGTATAGAACTGCAATGACCGTTCTAAATTGCCTACACGTAACATGGTATGCAGCATGCGCATATTATTCGTCCTTTTGTTGAATTTGAGCGTGTTCATGAGCACGCAATAATTTTGCCACCCACACCACCAGAATCAGAATCGGAATTCCAAGCAGCGTGGTCATGAGGAAGAAACTCGGATAACCGATATTATTGACTATGGTACCTGAATATCCACCTAAAATTTTAGGAGTGAGGGTCATGAGCGAACTAAAGATCGCATATTGTACAGCGGTAAACGACACACTGGTTAAGCTGGACAGGAAGGC
Source organism: Acinetobacter sp. Brlt_5 (assembly GCF_051949055.1). Classification (NCBI taxonomy): domain Bacteria; kingdom Pseudomonadati; phylum Pseudomonadota; class Gammaproteobacteria; order Moraxellales; family Moraxellaceae; genus Acinetobacter; species Acinetobacter sp. Brlt_5. Next base: position 142,998 of record NZ_JAYJLP010000002.1, on the reverse strand, counting down.
AATAAATGCCGCACCGGCCAGACCGGAGGCCAGGTTATCAATAATAATTGCCAGATAGAGCCATAAACTGCTATACGGTTTAATCACCTTACCGCGAACTTCTACCGCTGCATCAGCGTTGACATCTACCGGTGTCAGGGCCTGAATATCAATATCCAGCGCCGGATGTTGCTGTGCCAGCTGATAACCGCGGCTGGCACTGAGCGTACTGCCATCCAGCAATCGGGCCTGCACCTGAATCGTGCTATTTTGCGCTGTCTGTAACTGCTGGCCTTCAATCACGCCACTAAACAGGCCACCTTCTTCCAGCTTGGCCGGATATTCCTTGCCATCCAGAACCAAACTCAGCGGCTGTTCAGGTTGTAGCTGTGCAGCATCAAGACCACTCAACTGCCCGCGAATCACTAGACTTTGCTCGGCTTCCTGTACAGAAATCCGGTCATCCGAGGTAATCGGTAATAACTGGATTTGGGCTGTGCCGGTCTGCTGCAAATACGGCATGCTTAATTGTGCCTGATCGGACTGATTGGCGTATTGTGCCTGTACCTGAATCTGATTGGCCTGAGCCAGCACGTTGCTCGGTACCTGTACGCTCCAGTAACCGGCTTCATCGGCCTGTACCTTATATTGCTGCGCCCCGACATTCATCTGCACATCACTCAGGCTTTGCCCGGATTTGACCAGTCCAATAAAAATCAGGTTGGTCGAGCTGGCCAGCACTGCGCCCAGAAACATCAGTTTCATGATATTCATTTTTTGGGCCAGCAAACCACCCAGGAAGCCACCCACCAACGAGAAAATCACCCCGTAGACTTTGACTGCTTCAGCAATCTGTTCTTTGCTGAAGTTCAGGTCCTGATAAAACACATTGGAAATGACCCCTGCAATAATATCCGAAACCCGATAAAACCCGATCAGCAGCAGTAACACCAAAGCCAGCTTTAAACCATAGCGCTTAAAGAAATCCGCGACCGGATGCACCCAGGTTTCAAAAGCCATCTGTTTATTGACTGCACCCAGTTTGACCAGCACAGTTCCGACCAGTAAAGCCACCGCACCCGAGCCAATAAAGCGAATCGCCTCCAGCGTAAACAGCAGGAAGGAATCCTGAATACTGAGCTGGTTTTTCAGCGCATCCAGCGCCTGACCGGAATAGATATAACTCAGCACAAAACTGATCACGGCAACAAAAAACACCACCACCAGTCGATAATAATCGCTGCGTTTATATTCTTTACGGACACGCTCCACCACCGGCTCACGAATCACCAGCGTGGTACACATCCCGATCAGCATCACCGCCGCCATCACCAGATAGGTGTATTTCCAGGCCTCATAAATATAGTTGCCTTTAGCCGTGCCCAGATACGCCGCCAGAAATAAAGCGCCCGCACCAGCTACAATCATCCCGATACGATAACCGGCGTTATAGGTCGAAGCCAATACAGTTTGCATCTGGGTTTCAGCCAGCTCAATACGATAGGCATCAATCACAATATCTTGCGTGGCCGCAGCAAAACCGAGCAGCACCGCACCCACCGCCATCTGGTAGAGATGCGTCTGCCCTAAGGCCGGATCTGAAAAGGCCATAATACAGATGGCGCATATAATCAGGACCTGGGCAATTAAAAGCCAGGCCCGGCGCCGGCCCAGTTTTTGGGTTAAATATGGCACTGGTAACTCATCAATTAATGGTGCCCAGACAAACTTAAATGAATAACCCAGCGCCGCCCAGCTAAAGAAAGTTACGGCATTACGGCTAATGCCGGCTTCACCTAACCATAACGATAAACTGGAAAAAATAAGAAGAATGGGAATACCGGCCGAGAAGCCAAGAAACAGCATGATCAGCGCACGCCGATCTAAAAATGCGGTAAAGGCAGATTTCCATCCTGTAGATTGTGTTGTCATTACATTATTTTTGTCAAAAAACTGAATGTTGCTATTCAATCGTTTAATGGATTTGGTTTCAACCTGATTTATGCAAACGCCCTGTGATTTTCTGGAGAAATGCAGCGGCCTGGCTTGAAATTTTCTATTAAACCTGTATACCTTAAATCTCTATTGCAATAATTTCGTTTTGGATTTCACAGTGACGCAAAGACACGAGCACATGACCTCTTCTTTATCTGCTTCAATTACCGAACAACAAACATTAGTTTTACAACCAGAACAAACTCTTACCTCAGCCTTCGAACAAGCCGAAATTCAAACGACACTTAATAACACCCGCTTAAGCCCGGAACAGCTGACCCATATTCCGGATCTGGAAAAAATTCCGGCCTCCACCAAACGGATTAAGCCTTTAAATAATTTTCTGGGTCAGGATCGTGCCCGCGCTTCAGTAGAAGCCGGCATTGCATTGCCTTATTCCGGCTATAACATTTTTGCGGTCGGTACGGCAGGACTGGGCAAACGCACCATGATCCGGCGTTTACTGCAGCAACATGCCAAAACCATGGCCACGCCAAATGACTGGGTGTATGTCAATAATTTTAAAAACCCGCGCCAGCCCATTGCCCTGCGACTGCCGGCCGGTCAGGCACCGAAATTCCAGACCCAGCTGCATCAGAGCTGGCAGACCATTTTAAAGCAGCTGGAACGCCGTTTTAGCGCCGAAACCTATCACAACCGCATTGAACAGATTCGCCAGCAAACCGGTGATGAACAGCAACAGGCCCTCATTGAACTGACCAAAGAAGGTGAAACCCTGGATTTAAAACTGGTCTCGCGCAATGACGAGCACTGCTTTATTCCGGTACAGTTTAAAGATGATCAGCTGCAGGAAATGACCCAGGAAGATGTCAATGCCTTAAGCAGCAAAGAGCGCGCCGAAATTGCCGCCAATATGCGCTATATGGATAAAAAACTGGAACGTTTGGGTCTGCATCTGGGTGATCTAGAAGATGATGCACGAGATCGGGTTCAGGTCCTGAATCGTGACATTGCCAAACAGGTGGTGATGCCGCGGATTGATTTATTACTGAATAAATTTTCAGAGGTTCAAGGGCTTGAAGACTATCTGAAATACTATGCCGAAGACATTATCAACAATGTTGAAATGGTGCTGGAACAGGAAGAAGATGACTTCACTCCGGCGGTGTTTAGCCGGGTGCCAGCACGTTATCAGGCCAATATTGTTGTTACGCATAAGCCGAACTCGGGTGCGCCGGTGATCTTTGAAGATTTCCCGACCCACTACAACCTGCTCGGTCATGTGGAACAGATGACCCAGAACGGCACCATCACCACTGACTTCACCTTAATCCGTTCCGGTGCCTTACATCGTGCCAATGGCGGTTTTTTAATTCTGGAAGCCGAACAGTTACTGGAACAGCCTTATGCCTGGCAAGGGCTGAAACGTGCCTTGAAATCGGGCCAGCTAAAACTGTCCTCACTGGAACATATGCTGACTTTAACCGGCAGTATTTCGATTGAACCGGAATCAATTCCCCTGACTTTAAAGGTCATTCTACTGGCCGAGCCGGAAATCTATTATGAAATTCTGGAAGTCGAACCGGAGCTGGGCAGCGTCTTTAAAATCCGTGCCGACTTCACCGATACATTACAACGTAATGACACCAATGAGCAGGCTTATATGCAGCTGATAGCTGATTATGTTCAGGCCGATAAACTACTGCCCTTTGACCGCTCTGCCCTGGCCGCGCTGTTAACCGACTCGAGTCGTCTGGCCGAGGACCAAAGCTCGCTGTCCTTACATGCCCTGACGCTAGGTGATCTGATTCGGGAATCACATCATCATGCGGTACAAGCCGACAAAAAGATGGTGTCAGAAGAACATATCAACATGGCGCTGGATCATCGTAAATATCGCTTAGGCTATTTGCGTGAACTGTACTGGCAGGACCTGTCGCGCGGCACCCAGCTGATTGAAACCAAGGGTCATCGTCTGGGTCAGATCAATGCCCTGTCCGTGATTCATTATGCCGATGTCGAGTTTGGTCTGCCTTCACGCCTGACGGCATCGGTCTATCAGGGCGGCGGCGATATTCTGGATATTGAACGCAGTGTTGAATTGGGTGGCTCGCTGCATGCCAAAGGCGTGCTGTTAATGTCCAGCTTCCTGAAAGCCCATTTTGGCCGCGAACAGATTCTACACTTCTCTGCCGCACTGGCCTTTGAGCAGAGCTATGGTCAGGTCGATGGTGATAGCGCCACCGTTGCGGAACTGTCTGCCCTAATTTCAGCGATCAGCCAGTTACCAATTGATCAGTCCTGGGCCATTACCGGCTCCATGAACCAGCTGGGTCAGGTACAACCTGTTGGCGGCGTCAATGCCAAAATTGAAGGTTTCTATGATGCCTGTAAATTACAGGGCCTGACCGGCAAGCAGGGCGTGATTATTCCACGTCAAAACATGCAGCATCTCATGCTGCGTAAAGATGTGATTGAAGCGGTGCAAAAAGGCGAATTCCATATTCATGCCATTGATGTGATTGATCAGGCGCTGGAAATTCTGATGGCGCGTCCGGTCGGAAAACTGGACAAAAAAGGCCGTTATAGCAAAGGCTCGATTTATGACATGGTGATGGCGCAGCTGGAATACTGGCAAGCCATTGAAGATGGTGCAGAAATTGAAGAGGAAGAGCCAAAGAAAAAGAAAAAAGCCAAGAAAGAAAAAAAGGCCAAGAAAAAAGATCAACCGGCTGAAACAGCAATTGAGGCCATTCCGGTGGAAGATGCCCGTAACCAGACTGGCTCATAATGGCCGGTCTGAAAAAGCAAAAAAGCGCCGAAAGGCGCTTTTTTTATACGACTGAATTAAGCTTCAGGCGCTGGGCTGTACTGTTCAACCAAAGGCTGTAACTCACCTTTTTGGAACATATCCAGCATAATATCGCTACCACCAATTAACTCGCCATTGATCCACAATTGCGGGAAAGTTGGCCAGTTGGCAATTTTCGGCAAAGTTGCACGAATATCCTGGTTTTCAAGAATATTCACATAGGCAAATGGACGACCAATTTGACTGAGCGCTTCTACTGCACGAGCTGAGAAACCACATTGTGGGAATTGCGGTGTGCCTTTCATGTAAAGAAGAACTGCATGTTTAGCAATTTGGTCACGAATTAACGCTTCGGTATCGCGTGCTTGTTCAGTCATTGATAAATCCTCAACTAATCTGTTTTGCATTATACCGAAAACACAGCAAAACAGTATGCTTAAAGCAATATTTCCATTTTTATTTACATTTACACTTTCAATCGGGGGCAGATTTTGCTTATATAAGTTTTTTCCTTTCTTTCTTACAGATAAGAGTTAGTCATGAACAACGTTACCCTTGCCCCTGTGCAAACTGATCAACCGTCTCATTTGATGCCCGTCTTCGGCCGTCAGCCGATCAGCTTTGTCCGCGGCCGAGGCGCTTATCTGTACACTGAAGATGGCACCGAATATCTGGATGCCCTGACCGGTATTGCAGTCTGTGGTTTAGGTCATGCTCATCCGGAAATTGCTGCTGCCATCGCGGATCAGGCCGCGACCCTGATTCATACCAGCAACCTGTTTGAAGTGCCTTGGCAAACTGCCGCTGCACAAAAACTGGCAGAAGTCGCTGGTATGGAAGAAGTCTTCTTCTCTAACAGTGGTGCAGAATCGAATGAAGGTGCCATTAAAATTGCACGTAAATTTGGTTATTTACAAGGCATTGCCAATCCGAAAATTATTGTCGCCGATCAGTCGTTCCACGGCCGTACCCTGGCAACCCTATCTGCCACCGGCAATAAAAAAGTCCAGGAAGGTTTTGCACCGCTGGTAGAAGGTTTTATCCGTGTACCGTTTGGTGATGTTGAAGCCATTGAAGAAGCCGCCATTCAGTATCCGGACATCGTCGCGATTCTGGTTGAGCCAATTCAGGGCGAAGGCGGTGTTAATACCGCGCCTCAAGGCTTTAGCTACCTAGAAGATATCCGCCGCATCTGTAACCAGCACAACTGGCTGATGATGCTGGATGAAGTGCAAACTGGTAACGGCCGTACCGGTAAATATTTTGCCTATCAGCACACCAATATTGTGCCAGATGTCTTAACCACTGCCAAAGGCCTGGGCAATGGCTTCCCGATTGGTGCAGTGATGACCCAAGGTCGCGGTGTGGGTGTACTCACTGCCGGTAACCATGGTTCAACCTACAGTGGTACTGCCCTGGGGTCACGTGTGGTCTACACCGTGATTGATATTATCCAGAAAGAAAATCTGGTCGAGAATGCCGCAAAAATGGGTAGCTATATTGTTGAGCAGCTACGCAACCAGCTGGCTGACCAAAATGTCAGCGTGCGTGGTTTTGGCCTGATGATCGGGATTGAATTACCTAAAGCCTGCGCAGAACTGGTGGATATTGCCCGTGATGAATACAAACTGATTGTCAATGTGACCGCCGGCTCCGTGGTGCGTTTACTGCCAACCTTGAACATTAGCCAGGAACAGGCCGATCAGCTGGTTGAACGTCTGGTGAAAATGATCAAAACGTTCCTGGCTTAAGCCGCGTGTTGATCTCAACAGATCTCTATCTGCATAAAAAAGCCGCATGATGCGGCTTTTTTAATTTCTGAATTGTTATATTTTATGAGGCTTCCTGGTAAATTCTGCCGCCAGGTAACTGACAAAAATACTGTTTTAAAGCATCCAGACAACGATGCACTTTCATTGGCTGCTGCTCACGTTTTGGCGTAATCGCATACAATGTAAAGGTCGGCAATTTCCATTCAGGTAATACTTCGACCAAAGAACCGTTAATTAAATCTTTTTGTACATCTAGATATAAAAGTCTCGCGATTCCGTGCCCTTGTAAACATAATGATTTGGCAATCAGAACATTATTTGTGGTGAGGCGAGAGCTCATGTCCAGTCCGACCACTTCACCCGTACTGGCGTGATGAAATGAAAAACTGGCATAATTTTTCATCAAATTTACTGGAATCAGGTCATGATTTTTTAAATCTTCAGGACGTGACACCGGTGTGGTCTGGTTCAGATAACTTGGTGATGCCACCAGAACCTGCTCAACGCGCGCCAGTGGCACTACATTCAGCTGACTATCTTCAATTTTTGAACTCATGCGCAAAGCAATATCAATCCGACCTTCAATCAGGTCAATAAACTGATTGTCCGCTTCGACATGTATGGCCAAGCCACGATGGGCTGACATCCAGTGCGACAATGCCGGAATGACATGATTCGCACCCAGTTCCGGGGTGGTTGCGATACGCAAATCACCTACCAGGTCATCGCGTAATTCATTAATGCGTATTTTACCACGCTCCGCAGCGGCGAGCATTTCCTGACAGCTGTGGAAAAAAGCTTGTCCAGCTTCAGTCAAACTCAGTTTTCGGGTGGAACGGTGTAACAGCGTTACTTCCATTTCATTTTCCAAAGAACGAATTTGCTGACTTACAGCACTTGTGGTGATACCGAGTTCACGCGCAGCGCCACTAAACGAGCTTTTTTCAACAACACAAGCAAATACACCCATTGCTCGAAGTTGATCTAACATAAATTTCCCTCTGAACTTATGAGATGCTCCTACCTTTGATAAAAGCAACTCATTGTATTATACGGTGAAATTTACGTTTTGCACTTAAAAAAATTAATTTATTGGTAAAACATTAGTCGGGTTGATCGGCTTGCCATCAAGGCGGACCTGGAATTCCAGCATGGTGCGGGTGGTGCCCGATGAGCCCATTTCGGCAATTTTCTGCCCTGCTGCTACATTTTGTCCACTATTCACGTTAAGTTTACTGTTGTGTGCATAAGCGGTGATATAGCCATTAATATGCTTAATTAACACCAGGTTACCGTATTCTTTCAGGCCATCTGCGGCATACACCACCTGCCCGTCTGCAGCTGCAAAGACCGGATCACCCACATTGCCGCCATAACGAATCCCTTTCACATTCGACGCTAAATTGAAGTTTTCAATTACTGCACCATTGGATGGTTTCACCCAGCGTAAAGAACCTACGGTAGAACTCACTGTCGGCGCCGGAGTAGTGGTTCGTGGTGTGGTTGTGGTCGTCGTGGTCACCGGTGCGGTCGGTGCTGGCGTAGTTTTTGGAATAGCAATGGTCTGACGCTGGATTGGTGCTGGCTGCGTTACCGGACGCGTTGTGGTGGTACGCGGTGCACTGCCACTTTTCAGACGAATTGACTGGCCCACATAAATCCGGTACGGCGCGGCAATATCGTTCATTTCCGCAATACTGAGATAACTTAAACCATAACGTGCTGCAATGCCGCTTAAAGTATCACCTGAGCGTACGGTATAGAAATTTGGCGCAGCCGCATAACGTGCAGAATTATGTACTTGAGGTTTAGACGCACAGCCACTGATGATGAGCGTAGAAATAACGGCTGTAGATACAAATAAAGTTTTCAACAATGTTGTCGGTGCTGCAAATAAACGACCGTGTGACACCAAAGGCATTAATCTTCCTCTCTACATCTTAAATGTAATTATTGAACTGCGCTAAGATTAACAAAAAAGCACCGAAAAAGAGTTTCAGACGGTACTTTTTCACAAAGTTATAACATTCTTTACAGGGCTGGACTCAAGCTGTCATGCAGATGCCCCAGAATATCGTAATTGGTCGCATCCATCTGAATTGGGGTGATGCTGACATAGCCATTGGCCACAGCAAAGAAATCCGACTGGATTTCACCCACATCTTTACGCGGGTCTGCAACGGCTTCTCCGGCCAGTCCAATCCAGTACACCTGGCGACCGCGCGGATCGACATGGCTGGTAATCGGTTTAGATTGACTGCGACGGCCCTGATAGGTAATTTTTGCGCCTTTTAATTCCGCCACATCTGGAATATTAATATTCAAAATGTGGCGTGGCGGCAAGGTTGGCAAGCCGTTGGCAATAAAATCATGCACCCACTGCGCGGCAACTGCATAATCGGCCGGATGCTGATAGGCACGGACATTAGGGCCAGCCAGTGATACAGCTATGGCCGGCTGCGTCATTAAACGCCCTTCAAAAGCAGCACCAACGGTACCTGAATACAGCACATCATCCCCCAGATTGGCGCCGCTGTTAATCCCACTCACCACCAGATCAAATTCAAAATCAAACAGGCCATTCATAGATAAATAGACGCAGTCTGCCGGAGTGCCATTCACCGCCCAGATATCTTTGGCAATCGGAATTGGACGTAAAGGACGATCTAAGGTTAAAGCACTGGAAAACCCGCTACGCTCGCTTTCTGGCGCGACAATTACCACACGGCCCAAAGGTTTTAATGCGTGTGCAAGCGCCTGGATCCCTGGCGCAAAAACGCCATCATCATTGGCAATTAAGATATTCACAAATTTACTCTTCAAATTAAATAAATGACCGGTCAGCACATTTCATTGAAATATAATGAGAAGTATATATATTTAGTGTCGAACTTCCATCAATAAAAAGTGTGTATAACATGATTCGTCGCTTATCTGTACGTCGTTTACTGGGGCTTGGTTTTGCGGTAATTCTCTCTCAAGCGGTCAATGCTGAAGGCTTGACGGTAGAAGAAGCCAATACCATTGTGAAAGAAGACATTGCTGCCGCTCAGGTGATGGCTGAGGTTTGTCCGGCCATTATTGGCAAAAACGCCAAACTGGATAGCAATATTCAGGCTTTAATTGAAACTTACCTGGCAGACTTAAAAGGTAAGACTTTAAGCTACAGCGCACTGCAGGCCGATGCAGAATATAAAAACATTCTGATTGAAGCACGTGATGCTGCTAAAGAAACCACGGCAGATGAACAGAAAACTGTTTGTCAGGATGCTGCTACAATCGAACTGTAAGTTTGCGCTGACGCACCATCTTTATATCAAGAGTAATCAGCATAGGTTGATTGCTCTTTTTTATTGCATTTCTGGTTTGGATTTTTAATTTTGAGTGTGTGTCAGCCTGCTCAGATACACTTCTTTTCTTTTCATTCTGTCAAAAATCATTAAGCTTATGGGCATGTGGTATTTTTAAGTTTCAGGTCTATTTTTTTATGTACATTTCCCAATTAAAAACGAAATCTTTGCAACTTCTGGCTGGTATCGCCATTACTTTGGGTTTGGGGCAAACCGCACTGGCACAGAATGAAAATATTGAAGTCACGCCACTTCAAAAAGTCACCCAGCAGGAACTGGCAGCCATTTATGTATTATCTGAAGTGTGCCCAGCGTTAATTCAGGACAAAGACCAGGCCAAATTTAACCAGGGCTATGCCAAACTGGCCAAAGAATATATGCCGGCAGAAAAAGATCCGGTTGCCGCTTTACAAGCCCTAAGCAAGCAAAAAAGTTTTAAACCGATGCTGGTTGAAGCACAGGCCGATGCCAAAAAAGCTGGAAGCCAGAAAAATAAAGCCATTTGCCAGGAATTGACCGCGTACAGCAAATAAAACTATTTGGTTACAATACTTTTTCCGATAAGCCGATTTCTCCCATAGAAGTCGGCTTTGCTTTATCCTAAAATGCTAGCCTCTTTTGTGCATATATCAAGTATTGGAACACCTAGAATGACTCGAAAAAGCGCCCTTGCTGCCTTACTCCTCCTACCAAGCTTTTCTTATGCAGCAACTGTTTTATCCAATCCGCCAGAACTCAACAATAAATCTTATGTTTTAATGGATTATGAAACAGGGCAAATTCTTGCATCGAAAAATGAAAATGAAAAACTTGCCCCGGCCTCAATGACCAAAATGATGACCAGTTTCATCATTGAACAAAAACTATTGAAGGGCGAACTCACGGAAGATGAAAAAGTTCGTATGAACGAATCTGCATGGTGTCGTGGTAGTAGCACAGAATCATGTATGTATGTTCCGCTGAATGGCACTGCAACTGTACTTGAAATGCTGCGTGGAATTATTGTTCAGTCGGGTAATGATGCCTCTAAAGCCATGGCGGAACACATTGCCGGCAATGAAGGCACCTTCGCACACATGATGAACGAAGAAGCCAAAAAAATTGGCATGACCAATACCCAGTTTATTAACTCGACCGGTATGCCAGCAGACGGCCATTATTCAACAGCCAAAGATATGGCAACCTTGGCCCAGCACATCATTAAAGAAAGTTCTAAATATTATCCGATTTATTCAGAAAAAGAATTTACCTTTAATGGCATCCGTCAAGGCAACCGTAATGCCCTGCTCTATACAGACCCAAGTGTTGATGGTTTAAAAACCGGTCATACCAATGAAGCCGGCTACTGTTTAACGACTTCTGCAAAACGTGGCCCAACGCGTCTGATTTCTGTGATTTTTGGTGCGCCAACCATGCAGGAACGTGCGACACAAACACGTGAATTGCTGGCTTGGGGTTATGCCAACTTTGAAACCAAAAATGTACAGCCTGCAAATCAGGTCCTGGCCAAATCTAAAGTCTGGTTTGGTCAGTCGGATGAAGTACAAATTGGTCTGGCTGAAAACTTTAATGTGACCATGCCTAAAGGCAAAGCCAATGAAATTAAAACGCAATTGGTGGTTCAGCCGAAATTGACTGCGCCGCTACAAAAAGGCCAAGTCATTGGTAAATATGTCGCAAGCTTAGATGGTAAAGTAATTGCAGAAAAACCACTGGTGGCTTTAAACGCGGTTGAAGAAGCTGGTTTCTTCTCACGCCTCATTGACCATATCAAGCAGTTCTTTAGCAACCTGTTCTAAGTTTAAGGCACAACTTTAGACTTAAGTGAAGGCACTCATTCAGCGAATGGGTGCTTTTTCTTTTATACTATTGTCTTGATCATTCCACTTTTACGAGCAGATCACCATGAGCCAGAACATTCGTCCTTATTTAGATACCCATCCACAGATTGATGATTCCTGTTATATCGACCCGATGGGCGTGGTCATTGGTGATGTGGTTCTCGGCGAAAATGTCTCGGTTTGGCCGTTTGCCGTAATTCGCGGGGATGTTAATTCTATTCGTATTGGCAACAACTCGAATGTACAGGATCATGCCATGCTGCATGTCAGCCATAAAAATGCCGATAAACCGGATGGCTCACCGCTAATTATTGGTGAAGATGTTACCATTGGCCATCATGTGACCTTGCATGGCTGCACAATTGGTAACCGTGTTCTGGTCGGAATTAACACCATTATTCTGGATGATGTGATTGTTGAAGATGATGTGATGATTGGCGCGGGTTCTTTAGTACCACCACGCAAGCGTTTAGAAAGTGGTTATTTATATGTTGGTAGTCCGGTACAAAAAGTACGCCCGCTGACTGATAAAGAAAAAGCCTTTTTGCCCTATTCAGCGCAGAATTATGTAAAGGTTTCGGGGAATTATAAGTAAAATTGGATTTCGCATAAGAGATTTTATGTTAAATGGAAACAGTTACCTACACAGTAGGGATTCCTTTCACTATTCAACAATAGATTTGGATATTAACTAATATGTTAATATCAATTTATAAGTAACAAACGATCAAATTTAGGAAAATATAATGTCAAATCAAGGTAATACAGCTTGGACATTTTCAATCAAAAACCTTGGTAATCTCGAAGAAGGTAAGATTGAGGTCAAACCACTTACCTTACTCTGCGGACCCAATAACACAGGAAAAACGTGGGTAATGTATACCCTTTACGGTTTTTTAAATAATCGTGACATTAATAATTTGACTGGGGTTGATCAAATCGTTATCTCTCTTAAAGAAAATGGTCTATGGGAATTTGATCTAGAGGAATGGCTTAACGAAAACTTTAAAAACACATTAAAATCAATAGAAAGAACAATTAAACATAAGTTACCTAGCATATTTAGCTCGGAAAATAGTTTATTTGAAAACTCGGTATTCAGTTGGGAAGTTTCCTTAAAAGATATTATTGAGAGAAATAAATCCGAGCACTTTGAGTTCGAGTTTTCTTTAGGTTCAAAGCAAATTCCAGCTTTTAAAGCCCTTAAAGAAAAAGATAGTCATATTATATCAATGACACTCATAAAAGATTTACCTAAAGAAATTTTAAATGATGTTATTAGCTCTTTAATTTATGGCTATTTATTAGGAAAAAATGCACAAGACCAAACAGCATTTCTAATACCTGCGGAAAGAAATGGTTTACACCTTTTTTATAGAGAATTAAGTAGTAGAAGAACCGCTTTATTACATCATGCATCTAGAGATGAACTAGACTTACATCTATTGCTGAAGGATGTTCTTGGCTCTAAATATGCTAAACCTATTGCTGATTATATAGACTGGTTGAATGATTTAACTAATATCAAAAAAGGTGCAGAAAAAACCAAATATCACGATTTAGCTGAAGAAGTTAAAAAGCTAATTGGTGGTAAATACAATATTGATGCTGAAGGTAATATTACTTTTGTGCCTAAAAAGAAGAGAGGTGGTCCAACTGCTCCAAAAATGGATTTACATTTATCTTCTTCAACGGCTAAAAGTCTATTTGGTCTTTGGTTTTATTTGGAATATCAAGCCAAAGAACATAGTATTTTGATGATAGATGAGCCAGAACTAAATTTACACCCGAGCAATCAACGATTAGTTGCTCGCCTAATTGCAAAAATGGTCAACAAGGGATTAAAAATAGTAATAAGCACACATAGTGATTATTTTGTTAGAGAATTAAATTCATTGATCATGCTAGGTGAAAATGATGGCAGTCAAGTAGTTAAAAATCAATTGCTTAAAAAATATTCTATAGATGGTGAATCTTTGTTAACTAAAGACCAAATTGGGGCGTATGTTTTCGAGTGTGGTCTTCTTAAATCCATGGAAGTTAACCAAGAAGGGATAATAGCTACAACTTTTGATGAGCAAATCAATTTGTTGAATGATAGTAGTGACGATATTTATTATTCATATGTGCTAGGTGAAGGTTCTGAATAATGCCAGTAACATTAACTCAAGCATTTGAACAAATTATTGAACCAACTTATAAGCTTAAAAGATCTGGTAATATGTTTGAAGTTGAAGAAAAATCTTCAAGTTCAACAAATAAATTTTTAAAAATCGGTGGTTGTCAGGGTTTTGGATTTTCTTTAGATCAGGATGGTCGCCATCCTTGGGGATTTATTGTTGATGGACCTTTAGAAGGCATTGTTAGTGTCTGTGATGGAATAATTCTCCTTAATTATCAGAATGAGAATTACATTATAGTTTTAGATCTAAAATCTAAAAAAGCAGGTACAAAAGCATATAAACAAGTTAACTCTGGGATTTATCTATGTGAATGGCTATGTAATTTATTAAAGCTAAATAAGCATCTGATAGAGGAATACAAATTTATAGGAATTGTATGTAAAACAAGAGGTAGTGTATCTAAGAAGACCTCGAGGAAAGGTTTAAATGCGGAGGTAAACAGAGATTATGAAATACCACTAGTAGTTATTTCTAATCCCGGAACAATTCATATTAAAGAACTTCTACCTCTTATTTAGTTTTTCAGACTTAATCAGATTAGAATTATTTTATAGTATTTCTAAAATTAACATAATACAGGTTATACGAAATTATTTTTACTTCTCTTTTTAAATCAGCATATTAGCTCATACTAAGAAGTCAAAATCACCTGATTTGGACTTCTTTATGGATTTCTCATGTTCCACGCTCATTATTAAGTCCTTGTTTCACACAATTTTTTACTCAAACTCAAAAATCATCTTCTCCAAAGAAATCCCCTTCCCTCATAGCCACATCCCCCTAAATTTTGTAGAATATGCGTTTTACCCCATGGTGCTTTTTTATGACCGCTTGGACTGCGCATGTGACTGTTGCCACCGTTGTTGAAAAAGACGGTAAATTTCTGTTCGTAGAAGAACAGACTGAAGGCGTTACACATACTGTCTTTAACCAGCCTGCAGGTCATGTAGAAGCCGGTGAAACCATTATTGAAGCAGCGGTTCGCGAAACCCTGGAAGAAACCGGATACGATGTACGTATTCAGGCTTTACTGGGCATTTATACCTATACCCCGCCCATGTTTCCAGATCGTACCTATTACCGTTTCTGCTTTCTGGCCGAAGCCATTCACCATCATGCAGATGCACAGCTAGACACTGGTATTGTCCGTGCCGTCTGGATGAGCCCGGATGAACTGCTTGAATCGGCCCGCGCCCGCAGTCCTTTGGTGATTAAAGCCGTACAGGATGCTCAGACCGGACAAAAATATCCTTTATCGCTCATTTACGAGCACCAAAATTCTCCCTTAATTCATAGTGTGGATGCCTAATCCTATGCAACAACGTGTCATCGTCGGTATGTCAGGTGGTGTAGATTCTTCTGTTTCTGCAGCACTCCTCCTTCAACAAGGTTATCAGGTTGAAGGATTGTTCATGAAAAACTGGGAAGAAGATGATGGCACGGAATACTGTACAGCCATGGAAGATCTGGCCGATGCCCAGGCCGTATGCGATAAAATTGGCATCAAACTGCACACCGCCAACTTTGCCATGGAATACTGGGATCGGGTTTTCGAGCACTTCTTGGCAGAATACGCCGCTGGCCGTACCCCTAACCCGGACATTCTGTGCAATAAAGAAATCAAATTCCGTGCGTTTTTAGATCATGCCATTAACCTGGGTGCTGACTTTATTGCCACAGGTCACTACTGCCGTCGTGGTGAAACCATGACCAACTCTAAAGGTGATCAATATGCACCTTTATTGCGTGGTGTCGACAACAACAAAGATCAGACTTACTTCCTGCATGCAGTACATGGACGTGAAATTAACAAGACCCTGTTCCCTGTCGGTGAAATTGAAAAGCCACAAGTACGTAAAATTGCAGAAGAATTGGGCTTGGCGACTGCAAAGAAAAAAGACTCCACTGGTATCTGTTTTATTGGTGAACGCCGCTTTAATGACTTCTTAAAACAATATTTACCCGCACAACCCGGAAAAATCGTGCTGGAAGATGGCAAAGAGGTTGGTGAACATCACGGCTTAATGTACTATACGCTCGGTCAACGCGGTGGTATTGGTATTGGCGGCATGAAAGGTGCAGCTGAAGGTGCCTGGTTTGTACTGCATAAAGATGTAGCCGGCAATCGTCTGGTGGTTGGTCAAGGTCATGATCATCCACTGATGCAAAGCACGATTCTGTGGAGCGAATCCATTGACTGGGTCGCAGGTGAACAGGATATTCCTGACACCGGTTTCCGCTGCACGGCAAAAACCCGCTATCGCCAACCTGACCAAGACTGCGTATTATTTAAAGATCCAGAAACACCAAATGGTGTACGTGTTGAATTTGATCAGCCACAACGTGCAGTAACACCAGGTCAAAGCGTGGTGTTCTACGCAGGTGAAGTGTGCTTAGGGGGTGGCGTGATCCATCATACCAATGCCCCTCACCCGGATTTTGTTTAAAGGATTGTTTCGGCATGACAGAGTTACCGTTTCAACAGCCTCGAACTCTGAATGTTCGCCAGAATCGTGCTTTGGCCCTCGCTGCTGTGTTTCAGGCCACACAGCTGACCCATATGACCGCACTGACTGGCCGACAAAGTATTGGCGATAGCGGTAACTTTTATCTGGAGCGCCTGATTCAGGCCAGCCTGAATATCCGTCCAAGTAATAATCAGAGTGGCCAAACCTTAGACTTTTTTAGTCAGCTGGCCGATATCTCCCTTGGTTTAAAAACCCTCGAAAATAGCATTACCCATCCGTTTACCACCTCACCCAAATCCAGATTACCGAAAATGTCCAATGCCAAGTTGCCGATGTCCTATGCCATGGCGCTGCTGCAACTGGAAAAGAAAGTCTATAGTAATCCGCAATTTGTTGAAATTATTGAGCAATCCCAGCAAAAAATCTTAAAACAGCTGTCCTTTTTTGATAATAACTATTTACATCCAAGTATTCTCGCCAATCTTGCCCAAACCTATGTTGATACTGCTGGACAGATTAATCCGCGGATTATGGTGCGTGGCAATGCCGAGGCCTTTAAAGATTCTGCCCATACCAACCGTATTCGTGCCTCGCTATTTACCGGCCTGCAAATGGCACATTTGTGGCGTCAACTCGGTGGCAGCTCATGGGCGATGATTTTTAGCAAACGCAAACTGCTTCAAGATATTCAGGATCTTGCCCGTTTACAGTATCAGGTGGTCTGATCTGTACGGACATTTGTTTTAGGTTTAGTTCCAAAGTTTAAGGAATCGTTATGAACGCTTTAACTGCACTTTCTCCATTAGATGGACGTTATGCGAGCAAATGTGATGCTCTTCGTCCTTTCCTTTCTGAGTTTGGTTTAATCCATGCTCGTGTGACTGTTGAAGTGCGTTGGTTACAAGCGCTTGCGAACCGTCCGGAAATTACTGAAGTCCCAGCTTTTTCTGCAGAAACCAATGCGGCCTTAGATGCGATTGTGGCAAATTTCTCTGAAGAAGATGCGAACCGCATTAAAGAGATTGAACGTACCACTAACCACGACGTTAAAGCGGTTGAATATTTCCTGAAAGAAAAAATCGCCAACATCGACGAGCTGAAAAATGCCGGTGAATTCATTCACTTTGCTTGTACTTCTGAAGACATCAACAACCTGTCACACGCGTTAATGCTGAAAAACGGCCGTGATGTACTGGTTGCATCTATGCAGCAAATCATTGACTCAATTGTGGCGCTGGCTGAAAAACATGCTGATCAACCCATGCTGTCTCGTACACACGGTCAAACAGCTAGCCCAACCACTTTGGGTAAAGAAATGGCCAACGTGGCGTACCGTTTAGCGCGTCAAATCAAGCAATTCAACAATGTTGAACTGCTGGGTAAAATCAACGGTGCAGTGGGTAACTACAACGCTCACCTGTCTGCCTATCCAGACATCAACTGGCCTGCACATTCACAAGCATTTGTTGAATCTTTAGGTTTAACTTTCAACCCGTACACCACGCAAATTGAACCGCATGACTATATGGCGGAACTGTTTGATGCGCTGCGTCGTTTCAACACCATCTTAATCGACTTTAACCGTGACGTTTGGGGTTATATCTCGCTGGGCTTCTTCAAACAAAAACTGAAAGAAGGCGAAGTCGGTTCTTCAACCATGCCGCACAAAGTCAACCCGATTGACTTCGAAAACTCTGAAGGTAACCTGGGTATTGCCAATGCTGTTCTTGCGCACCTGGGCGAAAAACTTCCAATTTCTCGCTGGCAGCGTGACTTAACCGACTCAACTGTACTTCGTAACATGGGTGTTGGTTTTGCACAGAGCTTGATCGCATTTGAAGCCTGCTTAAAAGGTATTGGTAAACTAGAACTGAATGCTGACCGTATTCTGGAAGACCTGGACAATGCACAAGAAGTATTGGCTGAACCGATTCAAACGGTTATGCGTCGTTACAACGTTGAAAAACCATACGAAAAATTAAAAGCGCTGACTCGTGGTCAAGCGATGACTCGCGACATGATGGTGAGCTTCGTCAACGGTAACGAACTCGAAGCTGTTCCGGCTGCGGATCGTGCACGTTTAGCTGAAATGACCCCTGCGTCTTACACCGGTAATGCCGCTGAACAGGCAAAACAAATTAAAGATTTGATTGCTAAAATCTAATGAAATGATTTGAGTTTTTCACAACATCTTCTTTCTTCCTCTGGAAGCAACATAAAGAGGGTGTAATTTTGAAAAACTCAGCATCAAAAAGCGAAGCTCCGGTTTCGCTTTTTTATTATGATAATTACAAATCCCAATCCTATAACCAGAATGATCGACTACCAATTACAAGCCAAACATTGGCTGATGCTGGTCCTGTTAGGCCTGACCATGCTGCTTGCCAGTATCAACCCGATGGAATTTTCAGCCTATGTGCTACATCAGGTTGGAACGGTTATCATGCTAATTGTGCTGCTATTGCTCTTCAAAAAAGTCGGTTTAAGCTTTTCGAGTTTTGTTTTCTATCTTATCTTTCTGTTGATTCATATTTTAGGCGCGCATTATCTCTATTCTTATGTGCCCTATAACGACTGGCTGCTGCAATACTTCGG
This sequence comes from Acinetobacter sp. Brlt_5, assembly GCF_051949055.1. Classification (NCBI taxonomy): domain Bacteria; kingdom Pseudomonadati; phylum Pseudomonadota; class Gammaproteobacteria; order Moraxellales; family Moraxellaceae; genus Acinetobacter; species Acinetobacter sp. Brlt_5. The sequence continues at coordinate 124,042 of NZ_JAYJLP010000002.1, read as the reverse complement.
CTTTGATTTAAACCAGTGGCTGGGCTGGGAACGCAATATGTATGATCGCTGTGTGCATTTTGCCTATGGCGTGCTGCTCTACCCGCTGTTTTTCCGCTTACATCGGCTCTGCTTTCCAAAAGCCAAAGACTTGGTGATTTTTCTGCTGGTCGTGCAATGGGTCATGAGCAGCAGTTTGATTTACGAATGGCTGGAATGGTTACTCGCGGTAACCCTCTCCCCGGAAGCGGCTGAAAATTATAATGGTCAGCAAGGTGATGTCTGGGATGCACATAAAGATATGCTCCTGGCTACGCTCGGCGCGATTCTGGCAGGAAGCTGGAACTTATACAAAGACAGAAAAAAAGCACTCGATTGAGTGCTTTTTCATGTTTCATGAGCAAAATTGGATTAGAGCTTAGGATCGCGCATTTGCACCAGGTTGGCACTGGCTTTGCTTAAAGTATCCATGACTTTATTCATGACCGCAGGTACCAGAGAATCTGCCACCTGTGCAGCTTGTAGGCCGAGTTTTTCACCCAAGGTTGGCTTGCGACGGGTTTCAATGACATAAACATCATGCTGTGGCAATAACCCTAACAGGTATTCATCTGAGGTTTGCATTTTATCGACCAGGTTCAGATCGGAAGCATCCTGACCATACCAGTGTTCACCTGTAGCGACTTTTTCAACATTGAGCTGCGGACGGTACTTTTCAACAAAGTGCTTGAACAGGCTGTGAGTTTGTTGCAACTCTTCTTCAAACTTGGCCTTGCCTTCTTCGGTATTTTCACCAAACATGGTCACGGTGCGTTTGTATTGACCAGCCGTATACAGTTCAAAATCTATATTATGCTGTTTTAGCAGACGGTTAAAGTTTGGCACCTGTGCCACCACGCCAATTGAACCGACAATGGCAAACGGTGCAGAGATAATTTCATTGGCGATACAAGCCATCATATAGCCACCGCTGGCTGCGACCTTATCAACACAGATGGTCAGATGAAAACCAGCATCACGCAGACGTACCAGTTGTGCAGCGGCTAAACCATAACCATGTACCATCCCGCCCGGACTTTCCAAACGTACCACCACGCGGTCACGTCCAGCTTTGGCTGTGGCCAGAATTAAGGTAATTTCTTCACGCAGATTTTCTACCGCAGAGGCGGCCATATCCCCTTTAAAATCGAGTACATAAATTTTCTGGTTATTCTTTTTACGCAGGCGTGCCTCTTTGGACAATTGCTGGCTAAATTGCAACAGCTCCAGTTTGGAGGCCGTAGTCTGCGCTATTTTTTTTCGTTGTTCGTTAATACGCGCATTTAAATGACGGATACGAATTTCGGCAGGTAGTTTTGGGGAATGAAATAACATATAAAAATCTGTTCTCAATTTTATTTTGGCTAAGCTTTAGATGAGGGCGGATATTGAGAATTCAATATTAGCGCATTTATTTGCTTAATTTAATCTACTTCAGTGTTAACCGTAGTGTCATTTTTGCAACAACTAAAAAATACAGCCCTGTTGAACAGGACGGGATTTTTAAAAGCTGGGAAAGCTCAACATTAAAACCACCAACTGGATAGCAGATGGAATTATCTGCTCCGGATTCAGCCCTTCAAACTGAAATCTATTTTGAGCTTTGTTTTAAGCGTGTTGATAGATGGATAATCCACCAGATCCGCTATGACCCTCCCCCTACCCCTCAACCAGAGCCATAAAAAAACCGCAAATATTGATTTGCGGTTTTTTGATATACAGCGGTTGGCAATTAACCAAAACGACCTGTAATGTACGCTTCCGTTAATTGATGGTCTGGTTGAGTAAAGACTTTTTCAGTCGAGTTCACTTCAATCAGATCACCCAGGTGGAAGTATGCGGTACGGTCTGATACACGCGCTGCCTGTTGCATCGAGTGCGTAACAATCGCAATAGTGTACTGGGTAGACAGTTCAGAAATCAGTTCTTCAACTTTTGCAGTTGCAATCGGGTCCAGTGCTGAACATGGTTCATCCATCAGAATGACTTCTGGTGAAACCGCAATGGTACGCGCAATACAAAGACGTTGTTGCTGACCACCAGAAAGACCTGTGCCTGGTTGATTCAAACGATCTTTCACTTCATCCCACAAACCTGCTTTACGCAAGCTGTTTTCTACAATTTCTTCTAAATCGTACTTATCACGTGCTAAACCATGCAGTTTAGGGCCATAGGCTACGTTTTCAAAAATTGATTTTGGGAATGGGTTTGGTTTCTGGAACACCATGCCCACTTGTGCACGCAATAACACCACGTCTAAGTTCGGATCGTAAATATCTTGGTTATCCAACATTACTTTACCCGTCACACGACAGCTATCAATCGTGTCGTTCATACGGTTTAAAGTACGCAAGAAAGTCGATTTACCACAACCCGATGGACCAATAAATGCAATCACTTCATTTTCATAAATGTTCAGGTCAATGCCTTTAATTGCTTCAGATTCACCATAGTACACATGAACATCGGAGGTGCTGAGTTTGACATTGTTCGATTTGGCTTCTTTTTTGCTCGCCGCCTGGGTATCAAACTGAGACACAAACGAAGTTGCAGGCTGTTTGTGTTCTTCGCCTTCGGTTGACGTAAATTGTGTTTGCTCTGGATTCACTGCTTTATCCTGTTCTAAGGAATTCGGTTTGTCTGTGCTTAATACAGTAGTCATATTTTGCCCTCAATTACCAACGTACTTCAAATTTCTTACGTAACCAGATCGCCAGACTGTTCAGGCCGATCATGAGTGCAAGAAGTACGATAATGGCGGCAGCGGTACGTCCTTCAAAGAAGTTACGCAATTCATTGCCCTGCCATAGGAAAATTTGTACCGGTAATGCGGTAGATTGATCAAATGGAGATGCCGGTACGCTCGCAACGAAGGCACTCATACCAATTAATAGAAGTGGTGCGGTTTCACCCAATGCTTGTGCAACACCAATAATCGCACCGGTTAAAATCCCTGGTAATGCCAGTGGCAATACATGATGGAATACGGTTTGTAGACGTGATGCACCCAAGCCCAATGCAGCCTGACGAATAGATGGCGGTACTGCTTTCAGTGAAGCACGTGTGGTAATAATTACGGTCGGTAAAGTCATTAAACTTAGAACCAGACCACCCACCAATGGCGCAGATAACGGTAAATGCATCCAGCCAATGAAGATGGCAGCACCCAACAGACCAAATACAATCGATGGAACTGCGGCCAGGTTGTTAATGTTCACTTCAATAATATCAGTAATGACATTTTTTGGTGCAAATTCTTCCAGATAAATTGCAGATGCCACACCAATTGGAATCGAGATAAAGATCACGATCAGCATCATGAACAATGAACCCATGAAGGCACCAGCCAAACCAGAAGTTGCAGGCGAACTACGCGAGTCCGGGCTGACAAAGATGTTGGTATTGAAAGTATTTTCTATAATACCTTGGGCTTTCAGATCATCTGCCAGCTGACGGATTTCCGGGCTTAGCTGCTGCTGTTCTGCCGGCAGGTCACGGTCAATATTGCCCGCAAGCCATACATCTACATTGGCATCGGCCAGAATTTTCACTTCTTTGGTTTGACCAATCAGCGATGGATCTGCCAGCACCATATCACGTAAGCGATAGGCTTCAGAACTGGTGTACATGTAGCCTAAATCATCACGCTTGGCTTCAAGCGCCGCATCTTTAGCGACGATACCGTTAACGATAAGTGCATCCCAATCGACCATCCCCATTTCAGTCTGCCAGGCAATCATACGGTCATTAAATTGTGCCGGAGATTCACCTGCCTGCTGTTTTGGCTGGGCGCCCACATTAATAATGCTTGGGTCAAAGTAGACTGGCACTGCCATACTGCTTTGCCAGAATGCCGGTAAACCTTTGGCCAGAATACTGCCGAACAGTAACACGACAAAGAATAAACCTGCCAGTACCGAGGCCAGACCAAACATGCGGAAAGTGCTTTCTTTACGATGGCGTTTTGCTAACGAGCTTTCAATTTTCTGTTTACGTTGTGCGCGTAATTCAGCGGCCGCCCGTGGATCAAGCGGTTGTTGATCCATTGAAGTAGTATTTGAAGTACTCATTAGTCGTATTGCTCACGATATTTACGCACGATGTAAAGTGCCACAATGTTCAAACACAGGGTAATAACAAACAGGGTTAAACCTAATGCGAACGCCACCAATGCCTGCGGACTTGCGAAGTCGGTATCACCGGTTAACTGGTTAACAATCGTCATGGTCACGGTTGCAACCGCTTCTAGCGGGTTGGCATGTAACAACGGACTGTTACCTGCGGCCAGAACCACAATCATGGTTTCACCAATTGCACGAGATGCAGCCAGCAAGAAGGCACCGATAATCCCTGGCAAGGCAGCCGGCATCACCACTTTACGAATGGTTTCCGACTTAGTCGCACCCAGACCCAACGAACCATCACGTAGAGCACGTGGTACCTGGGTAATGATGTCATCAGATAAAGACGATACAAATGGAATGATCATAATGCCCATTACCAGACCGGCAGTTAAAGCACTGGTAGCATTGATATCAATACCCAGCAGTGCACCGGCACTTTTCAGGAATGGACCAATAATCATTAAGGCAAATACACCATATACAATGGTCGGAATACCGGCCAACACTTCAATGGTCGGTTTTGCCCATGAACGGAATTTCGAAGATGCATACTCTGCCAGGTAAATGGCAATCATCAGACCAATAGGTACTGCAACCAGTAATGCAATCGCACTGACCAGCAAGGTTCCCCATAACAGCGGTAAAAGGCCATATTCACCATCGGCACTACCGGTGGTACTAAAACCTGGGTTCCACTGGGTACCAAAGAAGAAGTCCATTGGGCTGACGAAGCTAAAGAAGCGCATGGCTTCCCCGAACATCGACATCACAATACCAACGGTGGTCAGAATGGCCACACCAGAACAGAGGGCTAAAGAAATGTTAATGATCTTTTCAACCTGGTTACGGGCACGGTACTGTTGAGAGACACATTTTTTCGCCCATAGCAAACCAATTAACGCTGCACAAATCACAACGGCCAGTTTGATATAAGAACCAATGGTTTCAAATTTTGCTAATTGTTCAGCAGCTGCCAGTTCATAGGCGGCTGGTGTATCGGTTACACCAAAGCCAGAAGCCAGTGCTTGCACACGGTCTACCAGAACGCTGGTGCTGGCTGCATTCAGGTTGGCAGCAACATCTGCCGGTACATGACTCAGTACTACCTGTTCCAAAATGGTTGGTTCAACCAGATTCCAAACAATCAAAATTAAAAAAGCAGGGATCGCACACCACAACGCCACCAACGCACCATAATAACCAGGGCGTGAGTGCAACATTGCAGAATTATTTCCCTTACCTGCTAGGTTACGGCTTTTGCTTAACCCGATTTGATAGGCTATGGCAATAATTGCCAGTAACACACCTATGAGTAGCAGATTCATGTATTCTCCACCGTTTTTTCAATTTTCATTATTTGAAAAAACATTTCTCTTCGCAAAAAGCTGATGGCAGGAAACCCTGCCATCAGCTGTTTTAACCACAATTATTTAACAGCTTTACCTGCTTTGAAGTTCGCCAGGATTTGCGCACGTTCTTTGTCAGATAAAGAGATCAGACCTGCTTTGTCTAACTTAGAACCTTTACCAGATACTTTCTTGCTTAAGAAGAATTCTGTGTACTGTTGTAAGCCTTTGATTGATTTCAGGTGCTCACCTTTCACGTAGAAGAACAATGGACGTGAAACAGGGTAAGAACCGTTCAGGATTGTTTGCTCAGATGGCGCAACGTTGTTTACAGTTGCAACACGTAGCTTGTCACGGTTTTGGTCATAGAAACCTAGACCGAATACACCCACTGCACTTGGAGAAGTTCTTAAACGTGCCAGTGTTTCAGTGTAGTCACCAGCGATTTCAATCACACGGCCATCTTTACGGAAAGTTGTACATGCTTTTTTCTTCGCATCTTTGTCTAATGCTTTGATTGCTGCATAAGCTTCACAACCTGCATCAACCATTTTCTCCTGGAACACTTCACGTGTACCGTGGTTAGATGCTGGAATTACCAGAGTAATTGGTTCATTTGGAAGTGATTTGTCAATCTGGTTCCAACGTGTATATGGGTTAGCAACCATTTTACCTTTCGATGGAAGCTCAGCAGCCAAAGCAGCAAATACATGGTAAGGTTTTAATTTATAAGCAGCTTTGTTTGAGTTTGACGCGAATACGATACCGTCATAACCAATTTTAACTTCTAAGATCTGGTTCACGCCTGCTTTTTTACATGCAGCGATTTCTGAATCTTTAATTTGACGAGATGAGTTTGCGATATCAATTGTGTTATCGCCCACACCGTTACAGAACTGTTTCAAACCACCTGAAGAACCGCCAGAACCAACAACAGGCGCTTTGAATTGTGGGAATGTGTTACCGAACTCTTCTGCTACAATACTTGCGTATGGCAATACTGTAGAAGAACCAGCGATTTGGATGGTGTCACGAGCTGCGTTCGCAGTTGTTGCTACAGCTGCCCCAGATAGTGCTAATGCAAGTGCGATATTGGTAAAGCGCATTCTGTTCTCTCTCAATTTATGCAAATTCGGAGTACGCCACTTTTTATTAAGTTTTGTACTTATTTCGTTATGTGCATTGTGAGTTTAAAATATGACAATAAAGTTACACCTTTATGACACTTTAATGATGTTTTATTTTGCAGCTTGTTTTTATAGTTTCTAGAAGCCTGCTTTATACCAAAATATTAACTTAAGACAATGATTTTAATAACATTTAACCACCTTATTAAAATTTCGAAAGATGTCTAAAAAAATATGAAAGCGCTGTAAAAATATGACAAAATGCCAATCCAGCACCGGTTCACTTTCTTACAATTGTCATAATTCTCTCTGGTTGATGACAATCACCCGATATTCTATAAAAAGCGAAATTGATTGTTTTTCTTAAACTTAATATATTCATCTGTTGCCTGAAACACACGCTCTCAGCCAATTGATCACTTCACTGTACTCAGCCACTTTATTCACTTCTATCCCCTTCTTTTGGCCCGTTTGGCTTGTTAACAGATGCCTGAGCACTCATCTTCACTTTTTCAATTCAATGACCCGAGATAAAAAAAAGAGGCCCTATTAGGCCTCTCTTTCTTTGCAGCATGTGATTAAGCAATTGGTGGTGTGTAAGTACCATCTGCAATTGAAGCTTTAATACGCTCTGCTTCCGCCAGCACAAGTGCCAGCAGGTTTTTCACGTTGTCTAGTGTTGCAACCGGGCTTAACGTGGTCATTTTCAATGATTGCACCTGACCCACTTTGGTTACACCAATATTGGCTTCACCACGCGCAAACAGCTCATCTGCGACGTTCTGGTTTAAGGCATCGACAAATTCAGCCGGATAGCCTTCAGGCACCACACGGAACAATACCGATGCAAATTGCGGCTCTACCAGCAGCTCAAGACCATCTGTTGCTTTAATATAAGCAGCAACATCACGGGTTAAATCCACACCATGATCGATCATTGAACCATAAAGCTCTTCGCCCAGGGCTTCAACTGTCATCCACAATTTCAAGGCATCAAAACGACGCGTGGTTTGCAGTGACTTCGATACCAGGTTTGGTACGCCGTGCTCTTCATCATAAGCAGAGTTCAAGTACTCAGCTTCATAATGCATGAAACGGTAGTTGGCTTCGTCTTTTAACAAGAACGCACCACATGAAATGGTCTGGAAATAATGCTTGTGGAAATCAAGCGTCACAGAATCCGACAATTCGATGCCATCGAGCATAGAACGATAGTCATTCGACAAAATCAGTGCACCACCCCACGCCGCGTCAATGTGCATCCACGCGCCATATTTGTTGGTGATTTCACGAATTTCTTTTAATGGATCAATCGCGCCCGCATCGGTTGTACCTGCAGTTGCCACCACACATGCCACAATTTTGCCTTCAGACTGAAGGTGTGCCATGGTTTTCTCAAGTGCAACCACATCCATCTGTGCATTGTCATTCACAGGAACGGTCACCACAGACTGGAAGCCCATGCCCATCATCGCCATGTTCTTTTGCACAGAGAAGTGTGCATTCTCAGAACAGATGACTTTGACATTACGCATTGCCTCTGCCGGTACACCATCACGCTGTACTGACCACGGCTTGCCGTTTTCGTCTTTCCAGTTTTTCGCGATGCAGGCATCACGCGCCAGCAGTACGCCCATCAGGTTAGACTGCGTACCACCTGAAGTGAATACACCGGCCTGACCTGAACCGTAACCGACTTTTTGGCGTAACCAGTCGATTAACTGCACTTCCATTAATGAACCGGCCGGGCTTTGATCCCATGAGTCCATGGACTGGTTAGTGGCGTTAATTAACACTTCTGCGATCTGGCTGGCCACCATGGTTGGACAGTGCAAATGCGCCAGTGAATGCGGATGGTGAACTTTCAAGCTCTTGTTCAGGAACAGCTCGACCATGCGCTCTAAAGATTTCTGTACACCCAGACCTTCTTTCGATGGATTGAATGAAATGGCACTGCGTAGCTCTTTAATGCTACCACCGGTGTACATTTTATCGTTTTGCAACCATGCTGCGACAGCTTTTGTCGCTTGGTCCATTGCTGACTCATAGTCAGCAATAGATTGAGCATCATTGCAGAGTAAGGCTTTACGATGTTCTGCAAAATCTACCATGTATTATGCGCCTCGTACTGCTTTCAGTGCTTCAGCCACAGCTTTCTTGAAGCGGGCAATCACTTCTACACACTCTTCCTGATTAATGATCAGCGGGCAAAGTAAACGGATTACCGTACCGCCACGACCACCTTTTTCTAACAACAGTTTGTTGTCAAAACATGCAGCCTGAATTGCAGCAGCCAGTTGTGAATCTGCAGGATAAGCACCTAAACGGTCTTTTTCCTGACGCTCATCTACAATTTCAACACCAATCATTAAACCGCGGCCACGTACGTTACCGATACATGGGAATTCAACTGCCAGTTTTTTCAGTTCAGCTTGCAGGAAGTCGCCACGCTCTTGCGCATTTTGCGCCAGGTTTTGTTCTTTAATGGTGTTGATTGTCGCCAGACCAGTACCCATTGCCAGCTGGTTACCACGGAAAGTACCGGTATGGCCTGCTGGTTGCCAAGCATCAAACTTACGTTTAATCCCTAACACCGCCAGTGGCAAACTACCACCAACTGCTTTCGACATAACCACTACGTCTGGCTCAATACCAGCATGTTCATAAGCAAACATTTTGCCTGAACGCGCAAAGCCTGCTTGAACTTCGTCAAGAATCAACACGATGTTGTGTTTTTCAGTCACTTCACGGATTTTTTTCAGCCATTTGGTAGGCGCAGTAACCACACCGCCTTCACCCTGAATTGCTTCAAGAATTACAGCAGCCGGTTTAGTAACACCGCTTTCCACATCTTCAATGAAGTTTTCGAAATAGTAAGTCAGTGCATCCACACCTGCTTCACCGCCAAGACCCAACGGGCAACGGTATTCGTGTGGATACGGCATAAATTGTACGCCCGGCATTAAACCGTTTACGGCATTCTTGGCAGACAGGTTACCTGTCATTGCCAGCGAACCGTGAGTCATACCGTGGTAGCCACCTGAGAAGCTGATTACAGAGCTACGGCCGGTAAATGTTTTTGCAAGCTTGATTGCTGCTTCTGTTGCATCTGCACCAGATGGACCACAGAACTGCAAGCAATACTCTTCTTTGCCACCTGGCAGGTAAGCAAGAAGCGCTTCAGTAAATGCATCTTTTAAAGGTGTAGTTAAATCTAAAGTATGTAAAGGAAGACCACTCGCGATGGTGTCTTGAATACTTTGAATCACCGCAGGATGATTATGGCCCAAAGCCAATGTACCTGCCCCAGCTAAACAATCTAGGTACGTCGTACCCTCAACATCGGTAACCCAGCAACCTTGTGCCTTCGCTATCGCTAACGGTAATTTACGAGGATAACTACGCACATTCGATTCCATCTGACTTTGGCGAGTCAAGTAGTATTCGTTTGTGGAATTGGTGGCAGGGTTTACAGAAGTAACGCTCATATCGAATTACCATCTCTGATATGGGTTGAAGAAATAAGTCGGGTGACTTGTGGTCCTTTGACTCGGTGCTTTATAAAAATCTAGTTAGATGATCTAGATAATATTCAATAACTAGGAGCGCGATGATACCTAATTTTTCAGGAAAATAAACCGCTTTTGGCATTTTATCGAGCTAATTTTATCGAAAAGTTCTATCGGTCTAAACATTAGATTGAATTATCATCTTACAATGTGACAGCAGAAAGAAAACCGCATTCTTGATATTTTTTTTAACCCTATGTAAGTTGCCTGCAGAATTAAACCCACTATTAAATATAACACACTGTTTTAAAATAAATAATTAAGCTATTTCCAGTCAGCAGATTTTATTATTTTTTTACAATCCCACCACAAACTCTGCAAAAATTAGCCATATTGCTTGGCTAATATGCTTTGATAGATAAATACCTATAAATACAGGACAAAATCATGCGTTTTATTACTCTCTCCAGTTGCTTATTGGCCGCCGCAGTTTCAGGTAGTGCCTTGGCGCAGACCACCGAAAAACTGAACTATAACCTGATCAATGTTCAGGCAGAAGCCAGCCGTCAGGTATCCAATGACCAGATGAATGCAGTGCTGTATATCGAGCGTAGTCATAAACAGCCTTCTGAACTGGCCAATCAGATCACTCAAATTATGAATCAGGCGATGGCCACAGCGCGAAAATATTCGACGGTTAAAGTAGAAAGTGGTTCACAGTCGACTTATCCGGTTTATGACAATGACAGTCAGAAACTGAAAGAATGGCGCGGTCGTGCCGAAATTCATCTGGAAAGTACCGACTTTAAAGCCACCAGCCAGCTCATTGGCGAGCTGCAGCAGAGCCTGCAAACTCAATCAGTACATTTTAGTGTGTCAGATAGCCAGCGTAAGAAAGTCGAAAATGAGCTACTAGTTGAAGCTTCGAAAAACTTCCAGCAACGCGCACAGTTATTGACCCAGGCCTGGAATAAATCAGGCTATCAACTGGTCAATCTGAACATGAATACCAATAACTATACCCCGCGCCCGATTGCAATGCGCGCCAATACCGCCAAGTTTGCAGTGGCTGAAGCAGCACCTGCACCGGATATGGCTGCCGGTGAATCGAAGATGACGGTGAATGCCAACGGGACGATTCAGTTTAAGTAAATTGCTCGTTACCTCTATTTCCAAAATAAAAAATCCCGCTCGGAAGCGGGATTTTTGTATTTCTTAAGTTGAATCTGTATGGCTTAGTAAATCGCCATATGATTGCGATGAATCATTTCCAGCGAACGCGCTTCACCCAATACCTGATGCACTTTGTCCGAGGCCAGACCTTTAATAATGTCTGCTGAACGCGAGCTAAAGTTCACCCGCCCGACAGCCACCCGATGGCCTTGACGATCGACACATTCCACCACATCACCACGCTCGAAATGCCCTTCCACGGCGCGTACACCCACCGGTAACAGGCTACGATGATTTTCCTTGATGGCTTTTACCGCACCTTCATCCAATACCAGACGGCCTGCGGTTTGCAGATGCGCCGCTAGCCATTGCTGATGTGCGGTGATACGATCATTGTCGGTAATAAACAGCGTACCGAGCATTTCGCCATCCATCAGACGGGCCAGTACATTATCACTTTCACCGCTGGCAATTAAGGTTGGACAACCCGATTTGGCTGCTAAACGCGCTGCACGGACTTTGGTCAGCATACCGCCACGGCCAAACTTGCCACCATCACCGGCCATATCGAACAGGCTTTCATCTAAAGCACGTACGGTATGGAACAGTTTGGCATCCGGATTAGAGCGCGGATCAGAATCAAACATGCCTTGCTGATCGGTCAGGATAATCAACAGATCCGCATGTACCTGTCCGGCCACCATAGCTGCCAGGGTATCGTTATCACCAAAACGGATTTCGTCAGTGGAAACCGTGTCATTTTCATTAATCACCGGAATCACGCGCCAGTCAATCAGGTGCTGCAAGGCATCACATGAATTGAGATAACGGCGACGATCTGCCAGGTCATCATGAGTTAATAACACTTGTGCAGTTTTAATGTCGTGTTTTTCCAGCACGCTGGACCAGGTTTGTACCAGCCCCATTTGACCAATGGCCGCACAAGCCTGAAGACTGGGTAGATCAGTGGGTCGATTCTCTAGTTTCATTCGAACCATGCCTTCAGCCACAGCACCGGAGGACACCAGAATAATCTCGTGTCCTGCATTATGCAGATCTGCAATCTGATTCGCCCAATGCGAAATTGCATCCAGATCTAAGCCTTTCCCGTTTGCTGTGAGTAAAGATGATCCGATTTTAACAACGATTCGTTTACAACCCTGGAGCTGACGTTGCCCATCTACCACTTCTATCATCTTGTCCTCAGTTACTCTTCATCAAGAGCTTAACGTACGTAATATACTTCCATTTCGCCATCATCTTCATCGTCATCATCGAAGTCATCGCCCTGACCCGCCAGACGTTGCTGACGACGCATTTCACGATAAGCTTCTTTAGCGGCGATGGTTTGCTCGCGTGTTTCAGCTTCAAGCTGGTCACGGAAGGCTTTCATTTCTGCTGCATAGTCTGGATCTTCAACTTCGCGTTCGCGTTGCTGTTCAATCTGATCCATCAGGTAGTACACCACTTCTTTGGTACCTTCAGACATTAGGCCCGAGGTCTGGAATACCGGACCATCCCATTGCAGTTCTTCCAGAATATGTTTACACCATTCTTCGCGTGAATCTTCCGGTATTTGGTCGAGCTTGTTCAGCACCAAGACTACTGGCAATTTGGCCAGCGTTGGCGAGAATTTTTCCAGCTCGTTCAAAATGGCACGGGCATTGTGTGCCGGATCTGAACCATCAATTGGCTGTACATCGACAATGTGAAGCAGAATACGGGTACGCGCCAGGTGTTTCAGGAAGCGAATCCCTAAACCAGCCCCTTCTGCCGCACCTTCAATCAGACCTGGAATATCGGCCATCACAAAAGAACGATGACGATCGGCATCGACCACACCCAGGTTTGGCACCATGGTGGTAAACGGATAGTCTGCAACTTTTGGTTTTGCTGCCGATACTGCACGAATAAAGGTTGATTTACCCGCGTTTGGCATACCCAGTAAGCCAACATCTGCCAGCACTTTCAGCTCTAAACGGATTTCGCGGAATTCACCTTTCACACCTGTGGTAAATTTACGCGGGGTACGGTTAGTCGATGATTTGAAGTGAGTATTCCCCAAACCACCATCACCGCCCTGGGCAACCAGTACTTTCTGACCGTCTTCGACCAAGTCAGCAATAATGTCACCAGAATCTGTATCTACAATCGTGGTGCCTACCGGTACTTTCAGCACCACAGATTCACCACCACGGCCAGCACAGTTTGCGCCTGCACCATTTTTACCGCGCTCAGCACGGAATTTACGGGTATAACGATAATCTACGAGTGTACTGGTGTCATCATCGGCCTGAATATAAATGCTACCGCCACGACCACCATCACCACCATCTGGACCACCAAATGGTACGAATTTTTCACGGCGAAAACTGGCTACGCCATTGCCACCGTCGCCAGCCTCTACGGTAATGACTGCTTCATCAACAAAGCGCATCTTGCCAATCCTCTAAAAACTTTAAAACCGCCTATTCTGCCATATTTTAAAGGATTTCTCGAATAATTTATGCAGCAAATCTATTGTGCTCACAATTCTTTTTACAATTTGTGTGTCGCCATCTAAAAAGCGCAATCTAGCTAAAACCGGACAGCGCTTATTTTTTTCCAAGCATGATATTCAGCAATCAAATGATTGTTTTTTCTTATTTCTATTTTCAGTCCACAACACCTATAGTGTGCTACTCGCTGACTTGAGAAATTGTTATGTCCTCCCCAACCGCCACGCCAGTGCTGTCCCCTCAATTTGTATTACTGATGGCGCTGGCCTGTGGCCTCTGTGCCGGTTCTGCCTATTTTAACCAGCCACTCATTTATTCAATTGAAAAAAGTCTGGGCATTAGCACCAGTCAAGCCGGCTTTGCTGTAGTAGTCGCGCAAATTGGTTATGGTTTAGGACTTATGCTATTGGTGCCACTGGGTGATTTACTCAATAAACGCAAGCTAATTGTTAGTCTGATGGTCTTCGCGGCAATTTCACAAATCCTGCTGTCTTTGAGCAGCAGCCTGTCTGGACTGTATTTCTTTACCTTATGTGCCACTTTTGGTGCGATTTCTGCGCAGGTGTTAATTCCGTTTGCCTCGACCATTAGTCCGCCGGAATCGAGTGCTGCCATTGTGGGTAAACTGATGAGTGGTCTGGTAATGGGGATTATTCTGTCGCGCACCTTTGCCGGTTTTGTATCGACTTACTGGTCATGGGAAGGTGTGTATTTATCTAGCGGAATACTGACCTTGGGCTTTGCCCTGCTGATGTGGCACAAACTGCCGAATACCGAGCCACAATCCGGTTTAACGGTGATGGGAATTTACCGTTCCTTATTTAAACTGGCGCAGCATCATCCGCATTTAATTCGCCGTGCCTGTGCCGGTGCCTTGGGCTTTGGCATTTTGTCGATGGTCTTTACCTCAATGACCTTTGTCTTGGGCAGCGCGCCTTATCATTTTAGTGATTTTGAAATTGGCCTGTTTGGCTTACTTGGCGTGATCGGGATTTATTCGGCCAGCTGGTCGGGGAAAACCGTGGGACAAGGCAAGGAAAATCTGGTTGCAACGCTCTGTATTTCCCTGATGCTGTTGTCCTGTATTCCGCTGTTTTTTGCCCAGCAGAATATTGTGGTCTACGCGATTGGGGTACTGATGAGCTATTTTGGCCTGACCGCATTTCATGTATTAAACCAGAACCTGGTCTATCGGATTGATATTAAAGCGCGTTCAAGAATTAATGCGGTATATATGACCATTTACTTTTCAGGGGCAGCCATTGGTTCACTCGGTGCGGTGTATGCCTGGGAACATTTTGAATGGATTGGCTGTGTGGCACTTGGACTAGTCTTTGCGCTTGGTATTTTAGTGATTGACCGTTTTGATTTTAAAAAGATGAAACAGGCTTAAAATATTTTGATTCATCACTGCTCATGACTCATTCATAAGATAAATCCTGCAAGTTCCTTCTCCCTTTGGGAGAAGGCTAGGATGAGGGAATTTGATGCAAAATGAGAAGTTTAAAATGGCTTATAAAAATATTATTTCTTTTTATTATTGTTGATCAATTGCATAGCGCATTAACTCCTGCCGTAGCTCGATAAAAATATGATCTATTTCTTTTCCAAGCCTAGATACTCGATAATCAATAAACTCGATATTTTTCGACGTTAACCTCCGCGAATAGCTTGAATATAATCCTATTCTTTTATGATTAAATTATTTAATCCTATCCTTTAAGCTTTGATCTCCAGTCGTGTCTTCCAGAAATTGAAAATGAGCCCAACATGTTTGTGCTTAAGTTATGGAATTCGGCTATGAAATAAAAGTCAAAATAATGGCATAGACCACTAAAAGTGACGCGGCCAGATGTTCAGAGGGTTTCATTATTGCTTCCCCACCCGCAACTTAATGTCTATTTTGAAACGCGCGCTTTATTCTCTAAAATCTCAGGCAAACTACGCTCTACCCATCCAATCAAGTAATTTAACTTTTCAGACGCTTGCGAACCCAAAATCGTCAGCTGATATTCTACTTTTGGTGGCACAACGGGATAAACCGTTCTTAATATAAAACCATCTTGTTCCAGCATTTTTAAAGTCTGCGCTAACATTTTCTCGCTCACCCCTTCAATACGCTGCTTTAACTCGCTAAAACGATGTACACCATCACTTAAACAGCGCAGAACCAATACCGACCATTTATTGGTTAAGTGTTCCAAAATTTCACGCGATGGACAATCTGTGGATAAAACCTGACCAAGTAATTTACTGGTTTCATAAGCTGACATAAAAATCTTTCCTGTGGGCAATAAGCTTACTTTTTGGTATGTACTTACATTTAGTAAGTTAACAGATTAGTATTTAACCATCAAGATTATTTTTCAAACAATATTGGAGTTAGATATGAATATTGCGATTACAGGTGCAACTGGTCAGTTGGGTCAATTGGTGATCCACCATCTTCTAAATTTAAGTTCAGAACATCACCTTATTGCGTTGGTCCGTAATATTGAAAAAGCCCAGGCACAATTACCGCAAGGCATCGAAATCCGCCACTTCGACTACGACAAAGCTGACAGTTTAAGTATTGCGTTATTGGGCGTAGATAAGTTACTTTTAATTTCAGCCAACGAAATTGGTCGTCGTACGGCACAACACCAGGCTGTAATTGAAGCCGCCCAGGCGAGTCAGGTTCATATTGCCTATACCAGTTTGTTAAATGCAGATCACTCCAGTTTAGGCTTGGCGCAGGAACATCGTGAAACTGAAAAATTGATTCAAGAAAGTGGATTGAGCTATACCCTGCTTCGTAACAACTGGTATATCGAGAACTATTTGGGTGCGTTAACCCAAGAGATCCAACATGGCACAATATATGGTGCAAGTGGGGATGGTCAAATTAGTGCCGCGTCTCGTGACGAATATGCTGAAGCAATTGCACGTGTATTACTCACGGATACCCATCTGAATAAAACCTATGAGTTGGCATCAAGCCAAAGCTTTACTAAGGCTGATCTTGCTCAAGCCATCTCCGAGGTGAATCAACAACCAGTGCAGTACAATAACTTAAGCCCTGAAGCCTTTGAGCAACTGTTGCTACAGGTGGGCTTAGACAAGGGTTTTGCCAGTTTCTTGGCGGATGTCGATGCTCAAACCCAAGATGGCGTCATGTATAGCCAAAGCCAGGATTTGCAAACATTACTGGGACGTCCAACCGCAAATATCACAAGCATTTTACAAAAACTGATCTAAAGTCAGCTTCAGTTTATGGATGGATCTGGCTCAGTTTCAGATCCATTTTCATATCCAGATTGGCTTGTGTGCGTCGTTCAACATTACGCATCGTGGCATTAAAACCGGAAACTTTCTGCAAGGTCATTGGATCATTCAGATTTAATTGCGGCGCAAATTGATGCAGCAAGCGAACCTTTAACAGCTCATGAAATTCCAGACCGACCGGGCCATTAAATAAAATCTTCACTGGCAGCCGATAGGTGCGCTGCAAATGAAACGGCACACTCATTTTAATTGGAATATCCAGCTGTAACGGCAGTTTGGGCAATAACGGATTCTGATAGATTAAATCGGTGCTGGTCTGTAATGGCATCAGCTGATCAATTTGAATATGGGTTTTATAGTCCACTTTTACATCAATCGGTGTGGTGACCACAAATTGCAGATTGGCCGGATATTTGCCTTCTAACGGCAATTGCACCTGCTGATCCAGCTGAATTTCAGTATCTAAATGGCCTTGGGTATGGGCCTGTAAATAATTGCCGACCTCAATATGAGTAGGTAAATCTTCCGGTAACAACAACCGCGCTTTTTGGGCATTGACATACATCGAGGCCTGAATATTTAAATACAGCCAGAACAGAAGTGCGACCAGCGCAGCTACAATCAAACCCAACACAAGCTGATGGCGAAGTGAAGAAAACATCTACACGCTCCTCTACTCGACCATTTGTACAGTAGTCTGTGGCTGCGCCGTTTCGGCAGTCGCCAGACGGATACTGTTTAAAGGAATATTCAGCTCACCCTGCTCAATCTTAATTGGTAAGGTATTTTTTACATCCACCGAGGCCTTCAGCGCGGTTTGAATTGGCACATTTAAATGACCTTGTACCGGAATCTGGGTATTCAGTGTGGTTTTTAATGGAATATTCAGGTTTTCTTTTAATACAGTTTTTACCGGCGCATTAAATTTTAAATGGACTTTTTGCGCCAGCGGCACATCCATATAAATGGGGACATCCAGCACAATGGGAATGGTGCCTTTGAGCGGCAAACTGATGTCTTTACCCATTAACCTGACTTTGACCTGGGTATCAACCGCCAAGGGCTGGTTAATTTTTAGGGTTTCCCGCACCGGAATAGTGGTACGAATTGGGACATGCGTATCAAAATACACCCGTGGATTTAAGGTTTGGGTCAGCGGAATATAAATCTGAAAATGCCGAAAAATCCATAAGGCAATTGCTACACCTACCATGGCTGCCAGCACCATCAAGATTATGCCGCGGAGCATCAATCTGTTTGGCAACGGTTTATCCTATCTGTCATTTTTGTTTTTCTCGACAGAAATTGTGCCCAAAAACCGTGATACGGTTTGCAATTTTTTGTATAGCGTCTTTGCTTATTATTTTAATGAAAGATAAAAAAGAGCCTCAAATGAGGCTCTTTCTGGTCTGCATTACAAATTAAGCATTTGTTTCAGCAGGAACTTTTGGATAGCTTACGCCGCCCATCTGTTCAGCGATACGCAGTACCTGGCAGCTATAGCCCACTTCGTTGTCGTACCATACATAAGCCGTTAAACGGTTACCTGAAGTGATGGTTGCTTGCGCGTCAAATACACCTGCAGTACGTGAACCGATGAAGTCAGAAGATACCACTTCAGTCGAGTTGGTATAACCGATCTGACCTTGCAGGTTCGAGCTGATTGAGATTTGACGGATGTATTCGTTCACTTCGTCACGCTCAACTTCTTTCTCAAGCGTCAGGTTCAGAATTGCCAGTGATACGTTTGGTGTTGGAACACGTACAGAGTTACCGGTTAACTTGCCTTTCAGCGCTGGAAGTGCTTTCGCAACTGCTTTCGCTGCGCCAGTTTCAGTAATTACCATGTTCAATGTAGCAGCACGGCCACGACGGTCAGCTTTGTGGTAGTTGTCGATCAGGTTCTGGTCGTTAGTGAACGAGTGAACTGTTTCAACGTGACCGTTAAGCACCTTGTATTTGTCGTCTAACACTTTCAAGGTTGGTGTGATTGCGTTTGTAGTACAGCTTGCTGCAGAGATGATGGCATCTTCATCAAGAATGTCGCCCTGGTTTACACCATAAACAACGTTCTTCATGTCACCTTTACCAGGTGCAGTCAGAATGACACGTGCTGCGCCTGGGCATTGCAGGTGCTGAGCCAGACCGTCAGCATCACGCCATTTACCGGTGTTGTCGATTACCAGTGCATTGTTAATACCGTATGCAGTGTAATCTACTTCAGACGGGTTAGATGCATAGATCACTTTAATGAACTGACCGTTCGCAATAATTGCTTCGTTTTCTTCATCAACAGAAATGGTGCCAGAGAATGGACCATGGATCGAGTCACGACGTAATAAAGACGCACGTTTTTCCAAATCACCATCTGCAGATTTACGCACTACGATGGCTTTTAAGTTCAAGCCACGGCCAAGACCAGACTGACCAATCATTAAACGTGCCAGGATACGACCGATACGACCGAAACCGTAAAGTACAACATCACGGCCTTCTACAGAAGTTGGACGACCTTCAACCGCTTTGACTGCAGCTGCTACAAATGCATCTGCATCGCCGCCTTGCTCTTTAAAGGCAACCGCAAGTTTACCCAGGTCGATTTCAGCAGTACCAATGTTTTCAACTTTTGCTAATGCTTCAAGAATCGGGAAAGTGTGTACAACTGAAAGCTCAACGTCCATCATACGCGTGAAACGGTGTGCTTTTAAAATCTGAATCACTGAACGGTTAACTAAAGAACGTCCAAATACTGAAACAACAATATTTTTCTCACGGTACAGCTTACCGATCAAAGCGATCATTTGTTCCGCGATTTCTTCACGGTTTTTCCAGCGACCTTGGTGCTCTGCGTGTAGGGCGATGATAGTCTCTTTGCTCACAGATACGTCCTCTAATTAATTGTATATCTAGGCATAAAATTCAAAACCCGACAATTGTAATGGAATTGGCGGCAAGATTGAATCAAAAGCTGTCTAAGACCGCTCTATTTTGCTATATATTCAGTATAAATTTGCAAAATAGTTGTAATTATTTTTATGATTTCGCTCCTAAATCTTTAAAAACCGCTATTTTTCATATAAAAAAGAGCAAGTTATCTGTTTGTTGCTTTATCAGACAAATTTTACCGACTGATAACAATATTTTTTTGCTATTCCAGCCGGTCCTGATAGTTCTGGACATTTTTTTGCAAGGCCCGTTCCTGCCGTTTCTGTTTCAGTACATGCAGTACACCTTCAATCACCAGCAGCAATACCGCCAGCCAGATTGGAATATAGGTCAGCCATTCATCGGCTTCAACACGCTCGCCCAGCATCATCGAGGCGAAAGCCAGCAACACCGGTTCCAGATAGCTAAGCAAACCAAAAATCACAAAAGGCAAATAACGGCTGGCCAGAATATAACTGCCCAAACCTAAGGCACTTAAAAAGCCCAGTCCCAGCACAGCCCAGATCAGATGCGAGTAATTCAACAGCAATGCCATGCTGTCGCTATAAACAAAGCCCAGATAAAACGCGACTGGTAAAATCAGGAACAGATCCCACCAGAAACCGCCTAAATTGTCGGTTTTAAACTGACGGCGTAAAAAGAAATACAAAGGATAAGCCAGCGCCACATACACAGTTTCCCAGGCCACACTGCCAATGCGCCAGATTTCATGTCCGACGCCCAGTACGGCTAGCGCCACCGCCAGCATTTGCCAGCTGGACAGTTTTTCCTTATACAGCACACAGCCAACCAGCACCATCACCAGTGGCAACAGGAAATAACCGAGCGACACTTCCAGACCACGGCCGTTAATTGGCCCCCATAAAAACAGCCACAGTTGCGTGGTACATAAGAACGAACTGATCAGCAGCCACAGCAATAAAAGCGGCTGTTGTAGCACCCGCCTGAAAATCTCGGCCACATGCTTTAAATCACCACTCCACCACATAAACAGGGTGATAAAAGGCAAGGTGGACAGCATGCGCAAGGCAAAAGTTTCTTCACTGTCTAAAGGTTGCAGAAACTGGGTATAGAAATACAGCACACCAAAAGTGATGGATGCCAATACAGACAAAGCAACGCCTTTATACATCTTTCACTCCTGATCTTTGCCGAGCGCTGATTATACTCAGTTCATCTCCGGAAAACTCTGTTCGTGCATGAATTATTGACCGAAAAATAAAAAACCATGCCGGAGCATGGTGTATTTTTAGTAGGAGATTGCTTTAACGGGCTGTCTGTTTGGTGTGAATAATATCATCCAGGTTATAGCCTAAAGATTTGGCATATTCGAGATATTCATTGATCACTTCGGGATTGGCCTGCGGGGTACGCGACAACACCCACATATATTTGCGATGTGGCTCACCGACCAGCACGGTCTGATAATCTTCATCCAGTTTTAGCACCCAGTAATCACCGCGACCAATTGGCATCCAGCGGATAAATTCTGGCAGGAAGCTGACTTTCAGTTTGGTATTAAACGGCGCATTTTGTACAAAGGCTTCACCAATAGAAACGGTTTGTTCGCCATTTTTGGTGATACAGCGGTTATCGACCTTGATATTGCCATTTTCATTTAAGGTATAGGTCGCCGTGACATCCCGATCACATTTATTCTGGAAGGACATCGGTTTACGTGCCACCTCATACCAGACCCCTAGGTAACGATCCAATTCCACTTTTTCAACGGTGGGTAGTGGCTCTTTCTGGGCATAAGCCATGGTGGCCAGCCCTAAACCGACCAGCACTGCCCCGCCTACGGCAATTTTTGCCAATTTATAACTCGCTTTAGGGAGATTATTCGTTTTCATCAGGTCACCTTATAGCTTCAATATTGTTCTGGAGTTCTCAGCATACTTGGCTAAATTAACGGTAAATTCAGGTATTTACTGTTGTGTTATGTAAGGAGTTTTTTAACAGTTCCCACACTTTTCTTTACTGCAGCATTTGTGCCTTCAAACGAATAATTTCATCACGCAGACGTGCGGCCTGTTCAAACTGCAATTCTTTTGAGGCTTTGAGCATCTCTTTTTCCAGCTTGGCCACATGCTTGGCAAACAGTTTCGGGTCCGACACGATATGCCGTTCATCCGCGGTTAATGCCAAGGTTTGTGCTGCCATTTGCTCATCAATTACATCTTCTTCCAGCACCTCGCCGGTATCAATTTCTTTAATGACCTGACGCACAGCACTGCGCGGAGTAATACCATGTAGCTGGTTAAATTCAATTTGCTTGGCACGGCGACGTTCAGTTTCATCAATGGCTTTTTGCATGGAATCGGTTATCCGGTCGGCATATAAAATTGCTTTGCCGGCAATATTCCGCGCAGCACGACCAATAGTCTGAATCAGCGAACGTTCGGAACGCAGGAAGCCTTCCTTGTCGGCATCCAGAATCGCCACCAGCGAGACTTCTGGCATATCCAGACCTTCACGCAGCAGGTTAATCCCCACCAGCACATCATAAATTCCGGTACGCAGCTCATGAATAATCTTGACCCGCTCGACCGTATCAATATCGGAATGCAGATAGGCCACTTTAATGCCGTATTCTTTTAAATAGGAACTTAAATCTTCGGCCATGCGCTTGGTTAAGGTCGTGACCAGAACCCGCTCGTTTTTATCTTTACGCAGGTTAATTTCCGACAGGACATCATCGACCTGGGTCAGCACCGGACGGATTTCAATTTCCGGATCAATCAAACCGGTTGGACGCACCACCTGCTCGACAATCTGCTCGGCTTTTTCCAGTTCATACTGCGCCGGTGTGGCACTGACATAAATGGTGCTTGGAATAATCCGTTCCCATTCTTCAAATTTCATTGGCCGGTTATCCAGCGCGCTTGGTAAACGGAAACCATAATTGACCAGGTTTTCCTTACGCGAACGGTCCCCTCTATACATGGCACCAATTTGCGGCACGGTAACATGCGACTCATCAATAATCAGCAAGGCATCATCCGGCACATAATCAAACAGGGTTGGTGGCGCTTCACCGGCCGGACGACCGGATAAATGACGGGAATAGTTTTCAATGCCGTTGGTATAGCCGAGCTGCTGCATCATTTCCAGATCATAACGGGTACGCTGCTCGATGCGCTGTGCTTCCAGCAGCTTGTCATGTGCACGGAAAAAGCCTAAACGTTCTTTCAGTTCTTCACGAATAGTTTCAATGGCGCGCTGCAAATGGTCTTTGGGCGTGACATAGTGGCTTTTCGGGTAGATGGTGACGCGTGGCACTTTGCGGATCATTTTGCCGGTCAGCGGATCAAACCAGCGGATCGAATCGACTTCATCATCAAACAATTCAATCCGGATGGCATTCTGCTCTGATTCTGCCGGGAAAATATCAATAATTTCACCGCGAATCCGGTAGGTCCCGCGCAAAAATTCCAGCTCATTGCGGCTATATTGCATTTCTACCAGCCGGCGGATGATATCTTCACGTTGAATCCGGTCGCCCTGCACCACATGCAGCAACATGCTCATATAGGCATTCGGATCACCCAGACCGTAAATAGCCGATACCGATGCCACAATAATCGAGTCACGACGTTCCAGTAATGCCCGCGTCGCCGACAGTCGCATCTGGTCAATGTGATCATTAATGGCAGCATCTTTTTCAATAAAGGTATCGGAAGATGGCACATAGGCTTCCGGCTGATAGTAGTCATAATAACTGACAAAATATTCAACCGAGTTATGCGGGAAAAAGGCTTTAAATTCGCCGTAGAGCTGGGCCGCCAGAGTCTTGTTATGCGCCATCACAATAGTTGGCCGCTGTAACTGGGCAATCACGTTGGCCATGGTATAGGTCTTGCCGGAACCGGTTACCCCCAGCAGCAACTGATCATGCATGCCCTTTTGAATTCCTCGCACCAGCTTTTCAATGGCCTGCGGCTGATCTCCAGCAGGTTGATAATGGGTAACCAATTCAAAAGGTTGATGATCACTCACGGATAGCGTACTCATACAGATCGAAAAAAATAGTCTAACAGATTCAGCCTATTATCTGGCTTCAGATTGTAATTTTTGTACACTTTCTTGTCACCGGCAGCATCGGCAAGGTTCTGTTTTTAGTCCGCAGTGCAACTGAAATAAAGACCTTCACCCGCTGCTGTTTGGCACACTCTCACCAGACATACCCAGATCAAAGCAAAATCTTCATGTGAAACAGAAAAACACCCTCGTCTTGTGCTTTTTCACTTGATTCTGCCCCGCTTCACGGGCAACATGAACACAAGGGATCACATAGATTTAATGACAATGACTTACCGATATCATGATGAAAGTATTATTAAAAGCTTGCCTGAAGATACGATTTTTGTCTTTGGCAGTAATCTGGCGGGTGATCATGCCGGCGGTGCAGCGCGCACTGCCCTGCAACACTTTGGCGCCGTGCGCGGCGTAGGGCGTGGCTGGGCCGGACAAAGCTTTGCCATTCCAACCATGAACGAGCATTTGCAGCAAATGCCGCTGTCGCAAATTCAGCACTATATAGATGACTTTAAAACCTATACCAAAAATCATCCGAAAATGAAGTATTTTCTGACTTCAATTGGCTGTGGTATTGCCGGTTATAAAGTCGAGGAAATCGCCCCGATGTTTAAAGGCATTTCCCACAATGTGATTTTCCCGGCCTCCTTCCGGCCTTTTGTCGAGAAATCTTTACCGAAACTGAACCAGCATTTTCTACATACCATTTTTCGTGATCCGGTGATTTTTGCCAGCAATCCGGATGAGCTGATTGAAGTACTGGCTTTAAATGACAATGAAAAAAGTCTGGCTAAAATTTTGCTGAATACCCAGATGTACCCGACCGACAGCAATGGCCGTGACCGGATTTTTGAAATTGAAGATATTTTATATGGCCTGAAAGACAAGGTCTTTGAATGGCAAAGCAATTCTGAAGGTTCCATGCTGTTTGGTGGGGTGATTCTGGCCTTACTGGAACTGTATAGTATTAATGAACAGGATTTTGCCGAAGTCTGGCATGGTCAACGTGAAATTACCCCACCGCGTCCGGCGCATCGGGCCAAAAAATAATCCCTCTTTTTAATACCAGAGCAGCCGGCCACTGAGCCGGCTGCTTTTTAATTCAGTGATGCAAATCACATTTATAAAAATAAACACAATTCTTATCACATAATAAAAACTTGATTATAATTCTATTTTTCATTCACTAGAATAATCGAGCTTCAGACTATGACAATACTGGACACGCCTGTTTTTACCCTTGCGCCGATTGCCCTGTGGCTGGAAGACTTTAGTGAAATTAAAAAACAGTTTGAGCTGTGGCGCGCACAAGGCATTCAGGATTTACGTGGCTATTTACTGGAAGATCCAAGCCGTGTCATTGAATGTGCCCGTAAAATTAAAATTCTGAGCGTAAACCAGAAAACCCTGGAACTGTATGAAGCCCAAGATCTGCAGCATTTAATTAGCAACCTGGAGCAGATTTTTAAAGGTGATATGGCCAGTACCCATATTGATGAGCTGATCAGCTTGTGGGAAGGTCAAACCGAATTTTCCAGTCAGGCGGTCAATTACAGCCTGAACGGTAAACGGCTGGATATCCAGTTACGCGGCACCGTAGTCCCTTCACATGAGCATGACCTGTCTTTGGTGCTGGTCAGTACCGAAAACATTACCCCTTATACCGCAGCGCGCCGGCAGGCAGATCAGCAGCGTTTACTGGCTGAATCGCGCTTTGTCTATTCTCCCACCTCCTTGTGGGTGGAAGATTTTAGCCGGATTAAAAGCCGGCTCGATCAGCTGCGCCATTTGGGCATAGATGATTTCAATACCTTTTTAGATGTGCATCCGGATTTTATCCAGCAATGTATCCGCGATGTACTGATTATTGATGTCAATCAGGCCACGCTGGATTTATTTGGCGCCCCGGACAAAAACACCCTGCTGCAAAATATTCATAAAATTTTTGCCGGTGAAATGCAGCATACGTTCAGGGAACAGCTGATCGAGCTCTGGAACGGCAATATTCACCATCAGCGTGAAGCCATCAATTATGCGCTGGATGGCAGCATCCGCCATGTATTGCTGCAATTTACCGTATTTCCCGGCTATGAAGAGGACTGGAGCACGGTTCAGGTGGCCTTGACCGATATTACCGCGCGTAAAAAAGCCGAAAATTATCTGGAATATCTGGGCAAGCATGATGTGCTGACCAAGCTGCTGAATCGCTCGCATTATAGCGAAGAAGTGAATCGCTTAGAGCGCAGCAGTCTACGGCCTGTATCCAGTATCTATATTGATATGAATGGCTTAAAAGTTGTGAATGATGCCTTTGGCCATGATAGCGGTGATGATCTGCTCAGACGCACCGGTGAACTGCTGAATCAGCTTGTCCAGAATACCCAGTACAGTGCCTGCCGCATTGGTGGTGATGAATTTGTGATTTTGCTGCCGGGTGCCGATGAGATTGCCCTGCACAACTGTTTGGCAGGCTTGCAGGAACTGCTGTTAATTGACAGTCAGTTTCATGGTAATCAGATGCTGAATCTGTCGATTGGGTCTGCGACCACACTACCACAGGAAAGTATTGAAGAGATGCTAAAACGCGCCGATCAGGCCATGTACACCCAAAAACGCGCCTATTATGTCCAGTTTGACCGGCGTGAAACCCAGGATTAAACCCATCAAGCGCCCATAAAAAATGCCACAGAACGTGGCATTTTTCTTAGCGTTTACCCATAGATTTACGGGTCCCACGTGGTGGTGGAAACAGCTTGTCGGCATAACCTTCATCTTTAGGACGAACTTGATTATGCAAGGCATCCATCTGGGCTTTTTCTTCCGCAGATGGCATTGGGAATGGGAGTTTTACCACAGGTTTTTTTGAAGTAGGCTGCTGCTTACTCATGACGATAACTCAAATCAAATTAGCGCTATTTTAAGGTTTTTTGCAGTCAGAAGCGAGCCTCCGGCTTTTTATTCTCAAAAATGCCTTATTTTGAGGCGCAGAAGCACAAATTTCGTGATTTTTTATTAATTTGTTGAGATTTTAAACGACGAAGTGACTATTTTTGAGCTAAGATAGTGTGCTTTTTATTTTTTAATCCCTATAAGAAGGAATACTGCCGTGGACGTACGTCTCTCTGATCGTGTAAATGCCATCAAACCGTCCCCAACGCTTGCTGTGACAAACAAAGCTGCTGAATTGAAAGCTGCTGGTCATAACGTAATTGGCTTGGGTGCAGGCGAACCGGATTTCGATACACCACAACACATCAAAGATGCAGCAATTGCAGCGATTAACAACGGTTTTACCAAATATACCGCTGTTGACGGTACGCCAGGCCTGAAAAAAGCCATTATTGCGAAACTAAAACGTGACAATAACCTTGACTACCAAGCCAACCAGATTCTGGTGTCTTGCGGTGGTAAACAATCATTCTTTAACTTGGCACTTGCACTGTTAAACAAAGGTGATGAAGTGATCATCCCTGCGCCATTCTGGGTAAGCTATCCAGATATGGTCATCATCGCTGAAGGCGTGCCAGTGATTGTAAAATGTGGCGAAGAACAACGCTTCAAAATCACTCCTGCTCAGTTAGAAGCAGCCATCACAGACAAAACCCGTTTAGTGGTACTGAACAGCCCGTCTAACCCGACAGGTATGATCTACACCAAAGCTGAACTGGAAGCTCTGGCTGAAGTACTGCGTAAATACCCAGAAGTGTATATCGCATCTGACGACATGTACGAACCAATCCGCTGGGATGACGAGTTCTACAACATCGCTACTGTTGCACCAGACCTGTATGACCGCACTATCGTGTTAAACGGTGTGTCTAAAGCCTATGCCATGACTGGCTGGCGTATCGGCTATGCAGCGGGCCCTGCTAAACTGATCGGCGCGATGAAAAAAATCCAGTCTCAGTCTACGTCTAACCCGACGTCTATTTCACAAGTAGCTGCAGAAGCTGCATTGAACGGTCCTCAAGACGTTCTACAACCAATGATTGAAGCGTTTAAACGCCGTCATGACCTGGTGGTAAACGGCCTGAACGACATCAAAGGTATTTCTTGCTTACCTGCAGATGGTGCGTTCTATGCTTACGCCAACATCAAACCACTGATTCGTGCTAAAGGCTTAAAATCTTGCACAGAATTCTCTGCATGGTTACTGGAAGAAACGGGCGTGGCCGTGGTTCCAGGTGATGCATTCGGTTTAGGCGGTTTCATGCGTATCTCTTATGCAACGGCTGATGAAGTGCTGGTAGATGCGTTAGCGCGTATCAAGAAAGCGGCGGATTCAATCGAAGGCGTTGATGAAGCGATTGCGTCGATCGAAGCTGAAAAAGCTGCTCAATAATCTCTTCTGAGCAATAAAAAAACCGCGACCTGTTCGCGGTTTTTTTATGGCCTGATTTGCTCTAAACGCTCAATTCAGCGGACCATAGATAACGGTTAGATGGCCTTTTTCAGCGCCTGAATGAGCTGACTGCGTGAGATGTCAGGACGGTCTGTACCCTTATAAATACAGTAATATTTAAAGGCACTATCCAGACTCACCCGCAGTTTTTTTTGTTCAGAAGCCGACCAGACCCGGCAGCGGTTACTACCCGACAAGGCACTGCCGGCAAGCTGATACAGGTATAAATCCTGGCTGCGCTGTAATGGCGTGCGGATCGCATGATCCGGATGCTCTGAAAGCTGGAAACATGGCTCATTGATCAGCCATTTTTCACTAAACCACAGCTGCAGCAAATCGCCCAGATACAGATCGACATGCCCGACTGGCCATATGTTGATATAGGCCGAAGCAACAGGCGTATAATAATCTGCTGGATTGCTGATAAGAGAAAGGTAGTTGTCTTTGTAAAAATTGAGATTTGCAAAAATTTCAGGGATGCTGAGCGTATTCATTCGCTGTCTCCGATTTAGCCATTTTTGTGCTGGCAAGTTGGTTTAAATCCACACTGTTTAACCATTTGGTCAAACGACTTTCTGGATTTAATCTAACAACAGATTTTTTGCTTTGCAAGATTTTTTCGTGTTTTATTTTATTTTGCACAAATAAAAAGCATATAAACTTTAAATGTAAAAAAGATGACAGTTTTCGCTTGACCCCTGCCAAAATCCCTCTATAATCGCATTCAGATTCTCCCATAGCTCAGTCGGTAGAGCGACGGACTGTTAATCCGCAGGTCCCTGGTTCGAGCCCAGGTGGGAGAGCCAAATTCAAAAAAGCCCAAGCATTTAAGACTTGGGCTTTTTTATTGCCAAAATTTATAGCTTCCAATCTTTTTAATTCCCACAGCGATTCACATCTGAAGGCTGCCAAAAGAGGATGACATCTTCCCGAGCGATCTAATAGCAAGACGTCCATCAGCAGATCAGTTCTATCTTCAAACAGGCAGATCAATCCTGATTCCCCTTCTCACAGCCATAAAAAAACGGAACCGAAGTCCCGTTTTCTCTCAAAAAATATTGACTGTTTCAAGCTACCTGCGCCGGCACACCGCTATGGAAACGGAAAGTATCATCCGGGCTTAAAATCAGATTTTTTTCCACTTCACGAATATGCTGAATCCGGCCCTGAATATCTTCTTCCGGATTTTTTAGCTTGGCAGTTTTGGCAACGTCCAATGCCAGTGCCAGATAATCTTCATAATGACGCGATTCAGATTTCAGCAAATAGCGGTAGTAACGCCCCAGCTCTTCATCAACATGCGGTGCCAAGGCATAAAACCGCTCGCAGGAACGCGCTTCTACAAAGGCGCCAATCACCAGTACATCAATTAACGCTTCTGGCTCATAGGTACGGATTTCTTTGCGTAAGCCGCCGGCATAACGGCCTGCGCTCAAGCCTTTCCACTCCTGTCCGCGTTTGTTCATAAATTCCAACACCTGTTCATAATGCAGCATTTCTTCACGAACCAGTTGCGCCAGTTTGACCTGCAAATCAGTAAAGAAGCTGTAGCGGAACATCAGGTTCATGGCTGTACCGGCGGCTTTTTTCTCGCAGTTGGCATGATCCTGCATCAGGATTTCCAGATTGTTCAGCGCTTCATCCAGCCAGGCTTGCGGGGTTTCACAGCCCAGGAAGCCGATCACCGGCTTCATGAGTTCATCATAATTGATTGTCGACATACAAAAACTTCAGGATTATCGTGCAGCTTTAATCGCTGCTTTCATTTGCTGTACAGCTTGGGCCAGACCCACAAACACCGCATCGGCAATGAGCGAGTGACCAATATTCAGTTCGTGAATTTGCGGAATTGCGGCAATCGGCGTCACGTTATCTAAATTCAGGCCATGGCCGGCATTCACCACCAGACCTTTGGCCGCAGCATATTCGGCACCTTTCACAATACGTTCCAGCTCAGCCTGCTGCGCCTCTGCGGTTTCAGCATCGGCGTAGGCACCGGTATGAATTTCAATGGTTGGTGCACCACAAGCAACTGCGGCATCAATCTGGGCAAAGTCAGCATCAATAAACAGGGATACATCACAACCCAGAACAGAGAGAGCCTGCGTTGCCGCTTTTACCGCCGCAAAATTACCGACCACATCCAGTCCACCTTCAGTGGTGACTTCCTGGCGTTTTTCCGGGACAAAGCAAACATGATGCGGTTTGATTTCTTTGGCGAACTCGACCATTTCATCAGTCACCGCCATTTCCAGATTCATGCGGGTTTTCAGCAATGGACGCATACGACGCACATCATCATCCTGAATATGACGACGATCTTCACGCAGATGCAAGGTAATACCCTCTGCACCAGCCTGTTCACAAATCAGTGCGGCATTGACCGGATCTGGGTAAGTGGTGCCACGTGCTTGTCGCAATGTTGCAACATGGTCAATATTTACACCAAGTAATGCAGCCATACTCTTTTCCTAATTACGATTGTGTTTGGGAGTTCTGTATCCACAATTGACGACTTTTTAACGGCCGATCTCCCAGCAGGGAGCTGATCATCTGCCGATATAATTTAGACAGTAATTGTAACTGTTTTGGATTAAAATCCCTACCCTTTTCATGGTCACGCATACTCAAAATCTGCGCGCCACTTAAACCAGAACGGGAAGCCTGCGCCGTTGGCATAAAGCCTTCATTTAATAAAAACTGGTACTGCTGCGTTGCACCAATCGGCTGCTGGTTGGCATCCACTTCAAAGTCGATGGCATAACCCAGTTCTTGCAGCAACACATGCTCAAACTGGCGCAGAATCTGTCTTAAAAAGCTGTTCGGCTGCGGATGGCTCGACAGCTGCTGCAATTGCTGCAAAGTCGTGGCATATTGCAGAAAAGTCTCGGGCATCTCGACTTCGAGCGGACATAGACGCAGCAAAATTTCATTCAGATAAAAACCGGAAAAAAAGGCATCGCCAAAGAAAAATACGGGCTGGTTGATAATTTCCAGTTTGGTAAAATTTTTTAGTTCAGATTTACCCGATGCCTGCAGGCTAATCGGTTGATATTGCGGTGGCGGGGTTTGTCTTAAAATACCATCAATCCGCCCATATTCCTGGGTAAACAGATGCACAATATGACTACGCTCACGGTATTTACGATGATGGATCAGGTAGCCATGCAAGACTTCATTACGCATGTGGGCAGGATATCAGCCTAATCATCTTTCTTTTTGTTTTCATCTTCTTCATCCCCATCGGGAATGACTGCACCGACCACAGCGGCCGTGCCTTTGACCACGCCTTTGGTGGTTTTATAGGCCACTTTAACCGGAACTGTAACCACCTTATGAATACAGCCTTGCAGCATGAACATGCAGGCTAAAATCACAGCAATTTTGGTCATTACAGCTCCTCGTTTCATGGCTTAGATATCGCTGTATCCCAAGCTTTTTAATGCACGTTCATCATCTGACCAGCCACCTTTGACTTTCACCCAAAGCGTGAGCATGATTTTCTGTTCGAACATTTTTTCCATATCAACACGGGCATCCATCCCGATTTTTTTCAGCTTAGCACCTTTTTCACCAATCACAATGGCTTTTTGCCCCGGACGGTCTACGAAGATGGTGGCGTCAATATAGGTACAGGCCGGTTTCATACGACCGGTTTTTTCATTTAAAGCCGGCTCTTCGGTTTTAAATGATTCAATCTGTACTGTTAAATCGTATGGCAACTCTTCACCCAGCTGACGCATGATTTTTTCACGGATAATTTCAGAGGCCAGGAAGCGCTCGGAACGGTCGGTGACCTGATCAAATGAATATAACGGCGGCTGGAATGGCAGATATTGCTCAATGGTATCACGCAGATGTTCCAGATTGGCACCACGCAGCGCAGATACCGGTACAATTTCTGCGAAGTTCATCAGCTTGGCGCGCTCCTGAATCAGCGGCAGCGCCTGATTTTTATTCTCGAAGGTATCCAGTTTATTGATCACCAGAATGACTGGCATGTCTGCATTTTTCAATTTCTCCAGTACGAGCTCATCGTTCTGGGTCCATTTTTGTGCATCGACGACGAATAATACCAGGTTCACATCACGCAGCGCCGAGTGCGCGGCACGGTTCATCATTTTGTTGATGGCACGCACTTCTTTTTTGTGCATCCCCGGGGTATCAACATACACCGCCTGAGATTTTTCACGCGAATCAATCCCGACAATTTTATGGCGGGTGGTTTGTGGCTTACGCGAGGTAATAGACAGTTTTTGACCCAACAGGTGATTCATCAGGGTAGATTTACCCACGTTTGGCCGGCCCACAATGGCCACAAATCCGCTACGGTAATCCGATGGAATTTCCTGACCTTGTGAACTGAAGAATTGATTGATTAAATCGTGGCTGTCGCTTTGCGACTCGTGATCAGCATCGTTGTGATCGGAATGGATTGTCATTGAGACGTTTGCTCCAAGAGTTTTAAAATTTCCGCGGCAACTGCCTGCTCGGCAAAGCGGCGGCTAGAACCTTCACCTTTCATTACCGGTAAAGCATCGACCCGGCATTCCACCTTGAAATGCTGGTTCGGGGCATCACCCTGAATATCTACAACCTCGTAAACTGGGAGAGGTTTTTTACGTGCTTGTAAATACTCTTGTAGGCGTGATTTCGGATCTTTGAGCTGATCGGTCGGCTCAATATGATCCAGATAAGGCACGTACCATTTTAACACAATCGTCTGTAGCAGGTTTAAATCCCCACAGTCGATATAAATGGCACCAATAATCGCTTCGACTGCATCTGCAAGTATAGACTCGCGATGATGACCGCCTGATTTCAATTCACCGGTACTGAGAATTAAATTTTGGCTGAGTTTTAAATCGTTGGCGATTTTACCCAGCGCTTCCTGACGCACCAGCGTCGCACGCATACGGGTCAGCCGCCCTTCATTTTCCTGCGGATAGGCGGTGTAGAGATAATTGGCAATAATCATCCCTAAAAGTGAATCGCCTAGAAATTCTAGGCGTTCATAGTTGTGTTTGTGACTGACCGAACGATGCGTCAGCGCCAGCTTGAGCAGATCCGGCTGTTTAAACTGGTATCCGATGCGGCTGGCCAAACGCGTTTCATTGAGCTTGGACTGAGCTTTGATCAAAACTTTTCTCGAATTTCATGACAATATCAATATTCAATAAGAACGGTTTTCTTATCTCATAGTCTTTCTTCACCTGTAGACCATCTACATTGGTGACCTGGGCAACATCCGCAAATTTAATATCACGAATGTTGTTCATACTTAAACGCTTATCCATTTCCCCAATGAATTTTTGCGGACTCAGGTTTTTGGGTCCATAAATCAACTGCTCTTTAATCTGGTTATCCAGCATTCGATCATCGAAATACGGTCCCCAAACCGCAACTGCAATTTTTGCCATAAAAGCAAAACCAATAATTGCAACCAGAATTGCAATATACGATGCCCCTTGTTGATGACGCATTTTGTTATTTTCCTAATGGATGATTTTAATCTATGCTGCCGTTTCGGCTAAAAGACGGCAATTTAAAACCAGGCTCTTTGTGCATCCAGATATAGACGGCACGGCCGGTCAGGTTTTCTTCAGGTACAAAACCCCAGAAACGGCTGTCAGCACTCTGATCGCGGTTATCCCCTAACGCGAAGTAATGACCTTCTGGAACTTTGACTTCCCAATATAAACCATTTGTAGAAGCATATTTACCATTTTCGACATAATTAATAAAGGGTGCCTGACGCGCCACGTTTACGCCTTCCAGTTCACGCATGGTAAAAGTATGCTTGCCTAAAGTTTCCTGATGGTAAATCGAGTTTGGTGTATCGAGGCTGTCTTTTTCACGGCTAAAGTCCAGCGCAACTTTCTGCACCTTTTCACCGTTAATGGTGAATTGACCATGATCATAAACAATATGATCGCCCGGCAAACCCACAATACGCTTAATGTAGCTAATGCTTGGTTGTGGCGGATAACGGAACACCGCCACATCACCGCGTTCTGGCGAACCGGTATCAATAATTTTGCTGTTGACGATTGGCAAACGCACGCCATAGTCAAATTTATTTACCAGAATAAAATCCCCGGTCTCCAGGGTTGGCACCATTGAATCTGACGGGATATTAAACGGCTCATATAAAAACGAACGCAGCACCAGCACAACGGCCAGTACCGGCCAGAAGTCATACGCCCATGTGATAATGAAATTTTCATTGCCCCGCCCTTTGGTCTGTCTTTGCTTGAAGACAAATTTATCCAGCAACCACACAGCAATAAAAAACAGCGTGGCAGGAACGAGGATCAAATTAAAATCAAAATCCATGGGCGTTTATCCTTCTAATCTTATTAGCGTTCGACTTTTAATACAGCTAAGAACGCTTCTTGTGGGATTTCAACGCTACCCACTTGCTTCATACGTTTCTTACCTTCTTTCTGCTTGGCCAGCAGTTTCTTCTTACGCGACACGTCACCGCCATAACATTTGGCCAATACGTTCTTACGCATGGCTTTTACCGTTGAACGGGCAATGATTTGCGCACCAATGGCCGCCTGAATTGCGACATCAAACATCTGACGTGGAATCAGGTCTTTCATTTTTTCAACCAGTGCAATACCACGATGACGGGCATCCTGACGGTGACAGATCATTGCCAGCGCATCGACTTTTTCACCGTTAATCAAGACATCGACTTTCACCAGCGATGAACTTTCAAAACGCACGAAGTTGTAATCTAGTGATGCAAAACCACGTGAGCAGGATTTCAATTTATCAAAGAAATCCATCACCACTTCGGCCATTGGAATTTCAAAGGTAATTGATACCTGATTACTCATGAATTTCATATCTTTTTGCACACCACGACGCTCGATACACAAGGTCATGACGTTACCCAAGTATTCTTGCGGCACCAGAATGTGACATTCGGCAATCGGTTCACGTAAGTCTTCAACAGTGGAACCGTCTGGCATTTTCGATGGACTGTCGATGTACACGGTCTGGCCATTTTTCATTACGGCTTCATAAATAACCGTAGGCGCAGAAGAAATCAGGTCCAGATCGTATTCACGTTCTAAACGTTCCTGAACGATTTCCATGTGCAGCATACCAAGGAAGCCACAGCGGAAACCAAAACCGAGCGCATCCGAACTTTCTGGTTCAAAGAACAGCGCCGAGTCATTGATTTGCAGCTTTTGCAGTGCTTCACGGAACGGTTCAAAATCGCTGGCATCAATCGGGAACAAACCGGCATAGACCTGCGGTTTTACTTTCTTGAAGCCCGGTAACACTTCCACTTCTGGCGTGGTTGCCAAAGTGATGGTATCGCCGACTGGTGCACCAAAAATGTCTTTAATGCCGGCAATCACGAAGCCGACTTCGCCCGCTTCCAGAATATCGGTTTCAGTATGTTTCGGATTGAAAATACCCACAGAGGTAATGATGTGCGTTTGACCGGTTGACTTCATCAACATCTTGTCGCCTTTACGCACACGGCCCTGCTTCACACGCACCAGAGACACAACACCCAGGTAGTTATCAAACCATGAGTCGACAATTAAAGCTTGTAATGGCGCATCACGGTCGCCGGTTGGTGCTGGAATGACATCGACCAGACGCTCTAAAACACCTGCAATGCCCAGACCAGTTTTGGCTGAACAGGTCGGCGCATCGGTTGCTTCAATACCAATAATATCTTCAATTTCCTGAATCACGCGTTCAGGCTCTGCTTGCGGCAGGTCAATCTTGTTCAGAATTGGCAGCACTTCCAGACCCTGCTCAATCGCGGTATAGCAGTTGGCGACCGATTGTGCTTCTACGCCCTGGGCAGCATCAACCACCAGTAGTGCGCCTTCACACGCTGCCAGTGAACGTGAAACTTCATAAGAAAAGTCAACGTGTCCCGGAGTGTCAATGAAGTTTAACTGGTATTCCTGACCATTCGGATGGGTATAGTACAAGGTCACCGAAGTCGCTTTAATGGTAATCCCACGTTCACGCTCAAGTTCCATTGAGTCCAGTACTTGCGCCTGCATTTCGCGATCCTGCAAACCGCCACAGGTCTGAATGAAACGATCCGCAAGGGTCGACTTGCCATGATCGATATGTGCAATGATCGAGAAGTTACGAATGTTTTTAATATCAACAGATTTTTTAGCTTGCGCCATGGGCTACCTTAAAAAATAACGCGCTATGCAAACCAGATTCAGTGCACAGCAAAAGCCGAATAGAAATTGCGAAGGATTATAGCAGATGGATTTTTTAAAGTATCCAAAATAATGCAAAGCTTTTCGGCCCGGCCGGTTTTAGATCATCCGATACAAACCGGCCAGTGACGATGCTTATGCCGGCTGTGGCGGATACTGGTTAAAATCCATCGGATTCAGATCGGCTGGAATAGGCTGATACGCCTGGGAAAAACTTGGCGACATGCGTTTTGGACGGCCGCTGTCAATTTCCACACAAGCCCATTTGGTCTGCGCGACAAATAATACGCTCTGATCCTGCGGACGATAAAACACATATTGGCGAAACAGGTACAGCGCATTAATTTCACTGAGCCAGGTTCTTAAAATCAGCTCTTCACCGGCAAATGCAGGCTTGCGATACTGCACATGATGCTCCACCGCCACCATGGCATGTTTCATTTCCAGAAACTGCGCCATGCCCAGGCCTAAGGTTTCAATATGGGCGCTGGCCACATCCTGCATCCACTGTACATAAACCACGTTGTTGACATGGCCCAGACTGTCAATATGCTCGGGTTGAACCTGAAGTTTTAAATCAAAAAATGTACTGCTCATGCTCTGTTACTGTACTGTGGTATCGGCTAT
The DNA here is from genome assembly GCF_051949055.1 of Acinetobacter sp. Brlt_5. Taxonomy (NCBI): domain Bacteria; kingdom Pseudomonadati; phylum Pseudomonadota; class Gammaproteobacteria; order Moraxellales; family Moraxellaceae; genus Acinetobacter; species Acinetobacter sp. Brlt_5. The sequence goes on along the minus strand of NZ_JAYJLP010000002.1, from coordinate 86,754 downwards.
TGAGGCCCCTAGTCTACTGAAAATTGGCCCCAGATAAATTGAAAAATAAAAAAACCACAGCAGGCTGTGGTTTTTAACTGGCTCAGATCAGGAAATTCGCATACCGACAATGGCACGTTGTCCCTGACGGATTAAGGTCACACGCGCCACGCTGCCCTTTTTCAGCTGCGAAACCGCCTGAACAAAACTGTTGCTGTCGGTGACTGGGCTATTGTTCAGCTGTACGATGACATCACCCGGTAAAATTCGCGACTGCGCTGCAATACTGCCCGGACGGACTTCCTGAATCAGCACGCCGCCTTTAATTTCCAGCTGACGCATTTCTGCTGCTGACAGGTTCCGGATTGCGACCCCAAGTACCGGGCCTTTATTCTGGCTTGGCGTAACATTGCTCTTGGCCGGGGTGTCATCCGGTGCAGTACTTAAAGTAGCCGAGATATTCCGGCGACGGTCATCGCGTAAAACTTCCAGCTGGATGGTCTGTTTAGGTGCAGTACGGTTCAGATAATTGAGTAATTCGCTGGTGCGCGAAATTGGGGTACCGTTGTATTTTAAGATCACATCACCCGCACGCAAGCCGGCTTTGGAGGCTGGAGAATCCGGTGCCACCTGGGTAATTAAGGACCCTTCCGGTTTATCCAGCCGATACGATTCTGCCAGCGTCCGGTCAATATCCTGCAGGCTCACACCTAAATAGGAACGGGTGACTTTACCATGCTGTTTTAACTGGTCTGCCACTTCCATGGCGACATCAATTGGAATCGAGAAAGACAGACCCATATAGCCGCCCGTTCCACTAAAGATGCGCGAGTTGACCCCAACCACTTCACCGCGCTGGTTAAATAGCGGTCCACCCGAGTTCCCCGGGTTTAAGGCAACGTCAGTCTGAATAAACGGTACCGAGGTTTCCCCCATCATGTTACGCATTTTGGCACTGACAATACCGGCAGAGGCGGAATAGTCAAAACCGAATGGTGAGCCAATCGCCAGTACCGGCTCACCGACTTTCAGGCGATCAACATTACCGGTACGCAGTTCAGGGAAATTGCTGCCAGATACTTTCAGCAAGGCCACATCGGTCCGCTCATCACTGCCGACCACGGTGGCATCAATTTCACGGCGATCATTCAGGACAATGGTGACTTTGGAGGCATTTTCAATCACATGGTGGTTAGTGAGCAGGTAGCCATCTTTGCTAATAAAGAAGGCACTGCCATAACCGGTTTTTTCCTGTGGCGCCTGACGCTGCGGAATCACCACCCTATCGCCAAAGAAACGGCGTAACAGTTCCGGAACCTGTTGTTGTAACAGCTCTTCCTGGCTTAAACGTTTGACCACATTGACACTGACAACACCGGGGCTGACCTGTTCAACCAGGTTGGAAAAATCTACTGAAGTAGAGGCCTGTGCTTGAACAGATGCCATAGTGAACACAGCTGCATAGAAACCCTTCTGTAAGTAGCGATTATTCATATATAGCATTCACTCAATTTGTTTATAAAAATGTGATGTTCTGTTTTTAACATAACGCTTTTTAAGATTTCGTAATAATATGTTCAATTCCTCAACAGGATACAAGTGCTTATGCCATTTTTTATAAAATGGAGTTTTATTGCTTTTTCTCATCATTAATAAGCATCTTGACCCTTGCCTTTTGTTTTAAAAAGCGTTGTCATTACCAGACTTTTTTCAAATTAGCTGATGGACATGTCTAATTTACATGCAACTCATCATTTTGATGTGATCATTGTGGGTAGTGGCGGCGCAGGTTTAAGTCTGGCACTGTCATTACCAGCTCATTTTAAAATTGCCGTGCTGGCCAAGTCGGCCCTGACTGATGCCAGCACCTTTTATGCCCAAGGTGGGGTCGCAGCCGTACTGGATGAAACCGACTCTATTCAACAGCATATAGATGACACAATGATTGCAGGCGCGCATTTATGTGAACTGAATGCCGTGCAGCAAACTGTAGAGGGCGGTAAACCTTCGGTCGATTTCCTGCTTGAACATGGCGTTCAATTTACCCTCGATGAACAGGAACAACTGCATTTAACCCGTGAAGGCGGCCACTCCCAGCGCCGGATCATTCACGCGGCAGATGCCACGGGACGTGCCATTTCAACGACACTGGTCCAGCGGGCCAGAGAAAAACAGAATATCCAGATTTTTGAAAACTTTGTTGCCATTGACCTGATTACCACACAGAAACTCGGTCAAACCGGTGACAATCGTGCATTGGGCCTGTATGCCCTGGATGAAAACACCGACCAGATTGATACCTTCCTGGCGCCCTTTACCGCCCTAGCCTGCGGCGGTGCCATGAAAGCCTATCTGTACACCTCTAACCCGGATATTGCCACCGGTGATGGGATTGCCATGGCCTACCGCGCCGGTTGCCGCGTCGCCAATATGGAATTTAACCAGTTTCATCCGACCTGCTTATACCATCCGCAAGCCCGTTCCTTCTTGATTACCGAAGCCATGCGTGGCGAAGGCGCCTATTTACGCCTGCCAGATGGGGAACGCTTTATGCTACGTTTCGATGAGCGTGCCGAACTGGCGCCACGTGATATTGTGGCACGTGCGATTGACTTTGAAATCAAGCGTCTGGGGATTCGTCATGTCTGGCTAGACATCACCCATAAACCGGCCGAATTTGTTAAAGAACACTTCCCGACCCTGTATGCGCGTTTACTGGAACTGGGCATCGACATCACCACAGACATGATTCCGGTGGTCCCGGCGGCGCATTATACCTGTGGCGGTGTAGTGGTTGATGAACACAGCCAGACCGATATTGCTGGCCTGTATGCCATTGGGGAAACCTCATATACCGGCCTGCACGGTGCGAATCGTATGGCCAGTAACTCACTTTTAGAATGTTTTGTATATGGCATGAGTGCCGCTGAACACATTCAGGCTGAATTCAAGCCCGATTATCAATCACCAAATGTGCCAGCCTGGGATGATTCTCAAGTGACCCATCCCGATGAAGATGTGGTGATTCTACAAAACTGGGATGAACTGCGCGCCACCATGTGGAACTACGTCGGAATTGTCCGTACCACCAAGCGTTTGCAACGTGCCCTGCACCGTATTGAAATGCTGAAACGCGAAATTACCGAGTATTATCAGGATTACAAGGTCAGTAAAAACCTGATTGAACTGCGTAATCTGGTGCTGGTTTCAGAAATGATTGTGCGCTGTGCCATGCAGCGTAAAGAATCACGTGGCCTGCATTACACCCTGGATTATCCGGAACTGGCAGATGAGCTGCGTAAAACCGTTCTTACGCCGCCAAACTTCCAGGTAGAAACGCCATTGGTCAATGAGGATGTGCCGGCTTAAAATGCTTTTACATCTTCAGTTCTGAAAGATAAAAAAACCGAATCGTATCATGCGATTCGGTTTTTGTTGGTCGCAACCAAAATGGTTTCAGCCGGATGGTGCCTCAAGTTTAAGCATATTGCGCTGCACTCGAGGTTGGCTTTAACAAGGGCAACTGCTCAGGTTCTAGCGCTCCGGACAGCAATTGCGGCAGATAGGTCTGCACATAATTACGTAAAGTTAATGCCACCTGTGCCGAAAAATGTGGCTGCTGTAACTGTGTCTGTAAATGTGCCAAAGCCTGCGCCTCGGTCAGCTGATGGGTTTGCACGGCATAGACATAGCCCAATAAAGCACCTTGTGCCAAAAACTGATATGGCAACCCGGCCTGAGCATTGCTGGCAATTGAACCTAACACCCGCTCGGATGCACTGAGCTTGCGTAGCGGATCACGCGCCACCCGTGCACATGGGTCTTTATAGGCATGGACACAGGAGTTTGCAAAACTTTGTGCCAGTGCATGTAGATCTTTCTGTCGGTGTGGTAACACCACCGCCAGTCCCTGCTGAACCTGCTGTAACAACTGCTGCATGAACTGTTCAATCTGCGGGTCGGCCAGAGCCACACCAATGGTTTGATGACCACGTAGGCTGGCATACCAGGCAAGCATCGCATGCACCCCGTTCCAGAGCCGGTTTTTAATCAGCTGGATTTCACTGATGTCTTCGACCAGAATCATCTGCCGCATTTTTTGCAGTAACGGACTGGCATTTTCCACATAAATCGGCATGTCGATTTCTGCATTAAACAGAATAAGATCCATGGTCTGTAGAATATGACTCGGCTGGAAATTACGGCGCAAATCTTCCACATACAGGCTGGCCTGACGTTCCTGCTCCGGCTGCAAACGGGTGTTATCCTCAATTTCAACCGGCTCGGCTTCATCTTCCGTTTGCGACTGCTTGAAGATGTTGTATTTAATCCGTAGCTGGCGGTACAGGTTCTGGTCAGTCAGTTTGGATACCATACGGTTGACCACGGTATCGCAGAAATAATGCTGCGCTAAAATGGCTTGTGCGGTCTGCACATCACTTAAGGCCATCAGGGCTTTACGGATATGCTCCAGCAATAACTGCTTGGCACCGACTTTATTTAAAATAATCAGCACGGTTAAAGGCGCAGCCGGCTGGTCCTGATGGGCCAGATAACGTGCATACAGGCCTTGCGCAATCACCTCAGCTTCGCTGCTCAGCGCTTTTTCTGGCAGACATAAGGCAATCAAGCTGGATTCGATATACATCTCCTGCATGTGCTGCAGGTTATCTGCATCAATAATGCTCATGTTTTCAATACGTTCATCATAGGACATTTGCCCATAACGAATGCAATAGGTGCCAAAAGCATTCACCGCAGAGCGATACAGCTGGTTACGGGTAGAAGCGTAAATCCGTTTCGGACGGGTATAACCATCCCAATGCGATAACACCTGTGCCAGATAACCGCCGCCAATCGCACCAAAGCCATGGATTCCGACGGTTAGCTGGTTCAAGGTTTGTGGAAAAGCTTCCTGCAGGCTGGGCATGCCCAAGGCCGGAATATACAGGTTTAAATCTTCCAGATAATCTTCCATGCTTTCATAGTAGTAATGCGCCTTGGACAGCATCTGTTCATTCGGTGCTTTAATGTCCCGCAGCAGCACGGTAATGCCCTGCGCCTCATAGGCCGAGGTCACACCATTGTCTGAATCTTCAAACATGAAACAGTCACTGGCGGAGAGATTCAACTTTTGCGCAGCGGTCAGGAAAATTTCCGGATGCGGTTTGCCACGTTGGACTTCATCTCCGCACACCAGTACATCAAAAAATTTATAGACATTGGCATTAATTAAATATTCTTCGGCAATGGCACGGCGACTGGACGTCGCCACTGCCATGCGCAGCCCGGATTTACGCAAGCGCTCCAGCACCTGTAGCAAACCAGTTTTAATCGGCACACCAAACTGACGCACACTTTCCAGTTCCAGCTCATCGGCACGCTGGCGAATTTCGGTATAGGGAATATCTTCACCATATTCAGCCTGTGCCAGCTGTTTGGCACTCCGCGCACTCAAGCCCAGACAACCCATTAAATAGTCATCGCTAAACTCGACTCCAATCAATTCCCGAGATGCCTGTTTCAAGGTTTGAAACCGTAAACGCTCAGTATCAAACATTGTGCCATCCATATCGAAAATTGCGCCCTGGATCATTTTATTTTTAAATTTAAGCATTTCCCCCCTCATTTGATCATTTTTCAACAGGCCTAGAGCCTAGAGCAATTTTTGAGGGAACAACACCTTAGACAAAGAATGAAATATTTAAGGTTAAAAATTAATCAATTAATTAGAGTGAGATTCAAGATATGTAACTTCAAGTAACCATTAAGTAACATCATGTAAACCAATAAAGCGATTTTGCTGAAATATAAGGATAAGTTTTAAATAATTCGGAGGATGAGACTTTTCAGCTGAAGGAAGGCGCTTTAAAAAATAAAAAGCTGGAAGCATCAGATTGGCGAAGAAACTGAATCAGGCAAAATTAAGACGAGTAAGAAGAGGATAATATCAAGCGAGCCAGATCAACAGAACAAGTGACCTGAGAATCAAGCCACTTGGGGTGGAATGGAATAAGTTCCGGTCACATGCGCCACCGGTTCCTCCTGCCCGACTGAATAAATCCAGACTTCACCCACGGCCAGACTTTTACCCAGTTTCATGAGCCGGCATTCCGCCCGCAGGTTTTGTCCACCGGCCGGTTTGCGTAAAAAATTGATATTCAGGTTGGTGGTAACCGCCAACCCGACAATCCCAATCTGGCCCAGAATCGCCACATATAAAGCCAGATCCGCGGCTGTCATCATGGTCGGACCAGAGATCGTGCCGCCCGGACGTAATTCACTTTCCCCAACCCGATAGGTCAAGCTGGCGCCCATGGGCGTGACCGCATCAATCTCGCATTTTTCCAGACTTTGGGGAAATTCTTGTTGTAAAAATTCAATAATTTCAGCACGGTTACTTTTCATTGTGATCAAAAAATCCTCTATCATCACGCTACTATAGAAGATTTTTAGTCTTGACCCAAATTTAAGCAGCAACTGTCTGTAAATATTTGAGCGCCTCGGCAAAAACCTGATCCGGACTTTGCGTGGCATCTAAACGTTTAATCCGTTCTGATTCTGCCTGCCACAACTCCTGATAGCCAGCACGCACCTTTTCAAAAAAGGTGACTTTTTCCTGTTCAAAACGGTCCAGCGCACCGCGTTCATGCGCACGGGACATGCCCAATTCAATCGGCGCATCCAACCAGAAAGTCAGAGCCGGCATGTGCGAAACAAAATTCTGGTTCAGCAATTGCAACTTTTCCTGACTTAGGCCACGTCCAGCGCACTGGTAAGCAAAGCTGGCATCAGTAAAGCGGTCACAGAGTACCGTTTTGCCAACCGCCAGTGCCGGCAGAATCACCTGCGCCAGATGCTGGGCGCGCGCTGCATACATCAGCAGTAATTCAGTATCATTACACATCTGCTCGTCATGATTGACTGAAAGCAGCAGACTGCGAATCTGCTCGGCCATCGGGGTGCCACCCGGTTCACGGGTCAGCACTACTTCACTGCCTTGGGCCTGCAAATGTTCATAAATACGACGGATGAGCGTGGTTTTACCTACCCCTTCGGTGCCTTCAAAGCTAATAAACATGCTCACTCCTTGTTCTTCGCACGAATGACCGCCAGATATTCCTGAACTGCGCGGTTATGATCTTGCAGATTGGTACTGAATTTATGTCCGCCATCACCGGTGGCGACAAAATAGAGATTGTCGGAATCATCCGGATGCATTGCTGCTTCAATCGCGCGTTTGCTTGGCAGTGCAATTGGTGTTGGCGGCAAACCATAGATGGTATAGGTATTGTACGGCGTTGGGGTACGTAAATCCTTACGGGTAATATTGCCCTGATATTTGTCGCCCATCCCGTAAATGACGGTCGGGTCGGTTTGTAAACGCATGCCTATCTTTAAACGGCGCACAAATACGCCGGAGACCTGACGCAGTTCGCTATCGACATGGGTTTCTTTTTCAATAATCGAGGCCATCACCAGCGCTTCATATTTATTCTTGTACGGTAAATCTGCTGCACGGTTGGCCCAGGCTTCATCCAGTGCTTTCATCTGACGCTGATATAAATCGGTCAGAATTTTACGGTCCGATTCGCCCTTGGCAAAGAAATAGGTATCTGGCGCAAACAGGCCTTCTGGATGCTCAAACGGAATATTCAGCGCTTTTAATAATTGATCGGTCGGAAGATGGCTGACTTCTTTAGTCACCAGTTCATCCTTTTGCAGACGCTGTACCAGCTGTTTAAAAGTGGTGCCTTCAATGACCAGAATCCGGTTCATCTGCGCATTTTCCGCATTGGAGATCATTTCCATGACTTCACGGATGCTCATGCCCTGCTGGATTTCATAAACCCCGGCTTTCATCGAATCATGAATCATGATTTTCTGATACAGCTTCAAAATAATCGGGAAACTGACCTGATCATTTTTTTCCAGACGATCAATAAAACCGGAATAGGTATCGCCATCGCCAATGGCCAGTAATTCTTTCTGGCCTTTTACCGGATAGTCTTTAAACAGGCTGGACCAGAGCATCACCACGACAATGAGGAGTACGCCCAATAACAGGGTTAAAATACCTTTAATCGGTAATGGGGAGCGAGGCTTGTTTTTCTTTTTCGTTTTAGAGCGGGATGAAGACATATTAATGCATCTGATTCAATTGAAGACGATTAAACAGTTCAATACAGGCTTGAACATCTAAAAGGCGTGCATCGAGCTGGGTCACGATTTTCATCGGACTGAGCGCATTACAGAAAAACAGACTCTGGAACTGCGCAATTTCTTCCATATCGACATAACGCTGGCGACAGGAAATGCCGTGCTGCTGCATACGGGCCAGAATTTCAGCCCGCATCACGCCGTGGACGCCATTATAACGAAGTTCCGGCGTAATCCATTCATTGTTTATAAGAATGAAACAATTACTGCTCACCCCTTCAACAACCGAGCCTTGCACATCAGTCACCAAGGCTTCCGGCCAACCCTGCGCATCGGCTTCTTTTTTCAGTATCACTTGTTCTAAACGGTTCAGGCTTTTGATGCCGACCAGATGTGGCATACTCAGCCCCATCGCTTGTTTCAACACACCACTGGCGATTTTTTCATAGTGAAAATCATCCACTGCTTTGGGATAAAAGAAGACCCAGACATCAGCCTCTTGTGCGGGCAGGCTATAACCGCGCTGTCCATCTCCCCGACTAATGATGATTTTTAAGGTGCCATTAACCTGCGGATAATGCTGCTGCAGCTGTTGAATCGACTGCTGGATAAACGCCAGATTGGCATTTAAATACAAACGCTCACAGCCGCGTTGTAGCCGCAGCAGATGTAAGGCCTCCAGTTCAATATGGCCATTGCGGATGCGCGCGGTGCTAAAGCAGCCATCGCCATAATGAAAGGCACGGTCCAGCACTGAAACGGCCGATATTTCCTCAGCATTCTTAAAATATTGCATACAACAAGTATCCATTTGAGCTGGCTTTAGTGTAAGAATGGAAGATCTATTTATATTTCTTTTTTATTCATATAAAATTCATTTTTTATTATTTTTTTAGGAATAAGACTAGCGCTATTCTTGCCTCATGTTACAAAACAGCGAAAAATTTGAGGTTAGTCATGAGTTTTACAAAATTAAAAATTGGGGTACTGGCCGCATTAATTTCGGCATCCTCCTTTGGTGTTGCTGCAAAAGATTTTCTGAACGTGTCGTATGACCCGACCCGTGAATTATATGATGATGTGAATAAACAGTTCGGCAAATACTGGGAAAGCCGGACCGGACAAAAAATTAATTTTAAACAGTCGCATGGCGGTTCAGGCAAGCAGGCCCGTGCCGTAATTGATGGCCTGAGTGCCGATGTGGTGACACTGGCTTTGGCCGCCGATATTGATGTAATTGCGGAAAAAGCCAAACTGTTTCCGGCAGACTGGCAAAAGAAATTACCGTATAACTCGACGCCTTATACCTCGACCATTGTATTTTTAGTACGTAAAGGTAATCCGAAAGGGATTCAGGACTGGGGCGATCTGGTCAAGCCGGGCGTAGGTATTATTACCCCGAACCCGAAAACCTCAGGCGGTGCACGCTGGAACTATCTGGCCGCCTGGGCTTGGGCTAAACATCAGCCGGGTGGCAATGATCAAACTGCACAGGAATTTGTCCGTAAAATTTATAAAAACACCAAAGTTCTGGATTCAGGCGCCCGCGGTTCAACCACCACGTTTGCCGAGCGTGGCATTGGTGATGTACTGCTGGCCTGTGAAAATGAAGCGCACTTAGCCATTCGTGAGCAGCCGGGTAAATTTGAAATTATTACCCCAAGCCTGTCGGTACTGGCAGAACCGCCGGTGGCCATTGTTGAGAAAAATGCGGAAAAACACGGCAACAAATATTTGGCCCAAGGCTATTTAAACTTCCTGTATTCCCCACTCGGACAGGATTTAGCCGGCAAACATTATTATCGTCCTCGTAGCGAAGCAGCATTAAAGAAATACAGCCAGGTCTTTAAGCCGTTAAAGCTGGTCACGGTAGATCAGGAATTTGGGGGCTGGGCCAAAGTCCAGTCTGCACATTTTGAAAATGGCGGTATTTTCGACCAGATCGTAAAAGCCAATAGCGCTAAATAATTCAGCTGTAGCATCAGCAACTGTAAGGTAAGCAAAGGAGCATCGACATGATTCATACCGTAATTGTTCCGGGCGTAGGTGGCAGTGAATATAGCCACTGGCAATCCTGGTTACAACGACAGCTCATGTCCTGCTCCCGCGTCGAGCAGCAGGACTGGAATGCCCCGGTACTCGAAACCTGGGTAGAACAGTTCCGAAGCACCGTGGCGGCGATTGATGCACCGCTGCAAATTGTGGCGCATAGCTTTGGCTGTTTGACTACCGTAGCCGCTCTGGCGCAATACCCGGCGCTGCAACGCAAGGTCAAGAATCTGGTACTGGTGGCACCGGCCAACCCGGGCCGTTTTGGTGAAGCCGGTTTTGCCCGTGACAGCCAGCATGACTATCAGGATTATTTTCATCAGCTGCAAGTGCAGGTTCCCGCCAGCATGCTGATCAGTGAAAATGATCCCTGGTTAAATGCCGAACATGCACTGGAACTGGCGCAGTCCTGGCAATTAGAACCGGTAAGCTTGGGCCATGTCGGGCATATTAATGTCGCCTCTGGTTTTGGTCCTTTTCCTGAACTCTGGAATTACCTGATTTCAGAAAAGGCTATGCAGCATATCAGTATTACTGATGACAGCAAGTATTTATTTAAATTTGCAATTTAACCCTCGCAAATTATGCTTGTGCCGAAATTTATTTATTTTTCGCTGGCTGATTTCAGCCCGCATTCTCTCTTTGAGGAGTAATCATGTCGCAGCGGTCCCGAGTGCTGCCAGGATTTGGTCTTTCTCTAGGCTTTACCCTAGCGTATTTATCATTAATCGTTCTGATTCCTTTGTCTGCCGTATTTTTAAAATCGCTGGACATTGGCTGGGAAGGTTTATGGGAAATTTTAAGTTCTGAACGTATCTTAAAATCTTTGCAGTTAAGTTTTAGTGCTGCGCTGATTGCAGCGCTGGTGAACGTCGTTTTTGGTTTATTGCTGGCCTGGTGTCTGGTGCGTTACCGCTTCCCGGGCAAACGCCTGATTGATGCGCTGGTCGATTTACCTTTTGCCTTACCGACCGCCGTGGCCGGTATTGCCCTGACCTCTTTATATGCACCTACCGGCTGGATTGGTCAGTATCTGGAGCCTTTAAGCATTCAGGTGGCCTATACCCCTATCGGGATTACCCTGGCCCTGATCTTCATTGGTATTCCATTTGTGGTGCGTACCGTACAGCCGGTACTCAGCGATCTGGAAACCGAGCTGGAAGAAGCTGCATCTGCCTTAGGCGCAAACCGTCTGCAGATTGTTACCAAAGTCATTTTCCCGATTTTACTGCCGGCGTTAATTACCGGTTTTGCCCTGGCCTTTGCCCGTGGCGTGGGTGAATATGGTTCGGTAATCTTCATTGCCGGGAACCAGCCTTTTGAAACTGAAATTGCCCCGCTGATGATTATCTCCCGTTTAGAAGAATATGATTATGCCGGTGCAACCACTATTGCGGTGGTAATGCTGCTGATTTCATTTGTGATGCTGTTCCTAATTAACTTGTTACAAGCATGGGCCAGCCGTCGTACAGGGAGAACAGCCCGATGAGTTTAAATACCAACAGCAATGCTTTGGCCGACAAGCTGCAATCGCGTGATGCCACCCGTGAACCGACCTGGGTTCGCTACACCTTACTGGCCATTGCCCTGATTTTCTTCCTGAGCTGCCTGATTCTGCCGTTAATTCTGGTGTTCGTTGAAGCCTTTAAACAAGGCGTGGGCGTGTATACCCAGGCGCTAGTACATCCAGATACCTTATCTGCGGTCAAACTGACTTTACTCACCGCGGCCATTGCCGTTCCACTCAACGTGGTGTTTGGTGTAGCCGCAGCCTGGTCGGTGGCCAAGTTTAACTTCCCGGGTAAATCAATTCTGACCACCATCATTGATTTGCCGTTCTCGGTCTCTCCCGTCATTGCCGGGATGATGCTGGTACTGATTTTTGGTACCCAGGGCTGGATGGGCAACTGGTTAATGGACAACGACATCAAGATTTTGTATGCCGTGCCAGCGATTGTCATTGCCACCATCTTTATTACCGTACCGTTTGTGGCACGTGAACTGATTCCACTTATGGAAGCACAAGGCACCGAAGAAGAAGAAGCGGCCATTGTACTGGGTGCCTCTGGCTGGCAAACCTTCTGGAAAGTTACCTTGCCGAATATTAAATGGGGCCTGATTTACGGTGTCATTCTGTGTAATGCCCGGGCGATGGGTGAGTTTGGTGCGGTATCAGTCGTGTCTGGACACATTCGCGGTGAAACCAATACTTTGCCCTTACACGTTGAGATTCTCTATAACGAATATACCTTCAGTGCTGCGTTTGCGGTGTCATCCCTGCTGGCCCTGCTGGCGATTGTGACCTTGATCCTGAAAACCTGGGTCGAAATCCGTCAGGAAAAGCAGGACAAACGTAATGAAGATTCAACAGTTTCTTAAGGAATGACCTCATGAGTATTCAAGTTAAAAATATTGAAAAACACTTTGGTGCATTCCATGCACTGAACAATATCTCCCTCGATTTTCCAGATGGCCAGCTGGTGGCTCTCCTAGGTCCATCGGGCTGTGGTAAAACCACCCTGCTGCGGATTATTGCCGGTTTGGAATCTGCCGATGGCGGTCAGGTGATTCTGGAAGGTCAGGATGCCACCGATGTTCACGTGCGTGAGCGTCAGGTCGGTTTCGTCTTCCAGCATTATGCGCTGTTCCGTCACATGACCGTTTTTGACAACATTGCCTTTGGTTTACGTGTACGTCCGCGTGCCACTCGTCCATCGGAAGCTGAAATTAAAAAACGCGTGACCCGCCTGCTTGATCTGGTACAACTCGGCTTTCTGGCCGACCGTTATCCGGCGCAATTGTCTGGCGGTCAGCGTCAGCGTATTGCCCTGGCGCGTGCCTTAGCCGTTGAACCACGTGTCCTGCTGCTGGATGAACCGTTTGGTGCGCTGGATGCCAAAGTGCGTAAAGAACTACGCCGCTGGTTACGTACCCTGCATGATGAATTGCATATCACTTCAATTTTTGTTACCCATGATCAGGAAGAAGCCTTAGAAGTGGCGGACCAGATCGTGGTGATGAACAAAGGCAACATCGAGCAGATTGGTTCACCACGCGAAGTCTACGAAAAACCGGCGACGCCGTTTGTGTTTGACTTCCTGGGTCAGGCCAACCGTTTTGAAGGTCAGAACAGCAATGGCCTGATTCAGCTGGGTGAAGACCGTATTCAGCTGGCCAGCGCACAACAGGGGCCTCAGGGCGAGATCATTGCCTTTGCCCGCCCGGATGAGCTGACCATTCATGCCCAGCCACAGGACAATGCCATTCAGGCCACCTTCTTACGTGAAGTCTGGATTGCCGGTAAAGTGCTGGCAGAACTGAACGACCGTCAAGGGAACTTAATTGAAATTTCCCTCACCCCAGAAGAAGCACGCTTGCATCAGTTCCGTCCAAACCAGACCGTCTGGCTGACAGCAAGTCAATTACATTTATTTGAAAATCAAGTCGCTTAACCGCGCACCGATGGGGCATTTCAAGCCCCATCCTTTTTTGAGGGAAAAAGGACATGAACTTCCAACAGCTCAGAATTATTCGAGAAACTGTGCGCCAGAACTTCAATTTAACCGAAGCCTCTGCGGCGCTGTACACCTCCCAGTCCGGGGTGAGCAAGCATATTAAAGACCTGGAAGATGAACTGGGTGTGCAACTGTTTATCCGTAAAGGCAAACGCCTGCTCGGTTTGACTGAACCTGGTCAGGCCCTACTCGGTATTGTTGAGCGCATGTTGGTGGATGCCGATAATATTAAACGTCTGGCCGATGATTTTAATAAAGTGGATGAAGGCACCCTAACCATTGCCACCACCCACACTCAGGCACGTTATGTACTCCCGCCGATTGTGAACCAGTTTAAAAAAGAATTTCCCAAGGTCCATCTGATTCTGCAACAGGCCAGTCCGGTTGAAATTACCGAGATGCTGCTACAAGGCGAAGCCGATATTGGTATTGCAACAGAATCCTTAACCACAGAAAGCAATCTGGCCAGTGTGCCTTACTATACTTGGCAGCACAGTATTATTACCCCGCAAAACCATCCGCTGGCCCATAAAGCCGAGATCAGCATTCAGGATTTGGCGGAATATCCGATTATTACCTACCACGGCGGTTTTACCGGCCGTTCTAAAATTGACAAAGCCTTTGAAGATGCCGGCATTGATGTTGATATCGTGATGTCTGCCCTGGACGCCGACGTCATTAAAACCTATGTCGAATTAGGCATGGGCGTGGGTGTAGTCAACAATGTAGCCTATGACCAGGAACGTGATTATCGTTTAAAGCAGATAGAAACCGATATTTTTGGCCTGAATACCACCTGGCTGGCGGTGCGTAAAGGACATTTACTACGTGGTTATGGCTATGAGTTTATTTCCCTGTGCTCACCTGAAGCCGACATTAAAGCCCTGAAAAAAGTCGCGTATCCGGAAGACTAACCCCAACAAAAAATGGAAATGGAGAGGATGGCATCAGCATCCTCTTTTTTATATCACTCCAGTTGATCTACTAAGCAGATGAACCCAATCCGCACTTATTAAATTTTATGCTAACGCTCATTTTGCACTACATTACAGCATCCCTAAAAAATGGGATAAAGATCACTTAAACCTGTTTATTTTTTCAGCAAATTCAGTTTTAATAGCTAGATAATTTTTAAATATCAATACTTTACAAGTTTATAATTTAACCAAAAATTAAAGGACAGCCAATGAAGGTCCATTTTTTCTGGGTGTCGATGAGCCTGCTTTTACCAGTGCAAGCTGTCTCTGCAGCAGCGCTGGAGCAGTCCGGACAATCCATGCATATTTTTTTCCAGCCCGATCATTATGCCGAAATCTCCCTGGTGCATTTAGAGGCCGATGTCGCAGGACAAGTCGAAAATCAGGCTGCACTGGCCGAGTTAGGGATTCATGATTATTCCACCGGCAACCTGGCACCCGATCAGCATTTTGTGCTCGGTGGTTTTAAACTGCAGCTGAATCCAGAGTTTTCCTTTGCCCTGCTTTATGATCAGCCCTTTGGGGTCAAGGTTAACTATAACTACAACCCGGATTTTTATGGTCAACCATTAGACGTCGAAGCTGCCGACATTCGCTTTAAAACAGAAAATATTAGCGCGCTTGTCGGGTATCATCCGGATACGCACTGGACTTTTTATGCAGGACTCAGTCATCAGTCTTTTCAGGGGAATCTAGAGCTTTGGGGACAAAATTATTATATTTTTCATGGCTATCAGGCCTATTTCCCTGAAGATGATGCCTGGGGTTGGCTGGCCGGGGTACGCTACCAGATTCCTGAATATGCCATGAGTGCGGCGCTAACTTATCGTTCGGCCATTCATCATCAGCTAGCGGTACAGGAACAGTCTCCACAAGGCCAATTGCAGATCGTGGCGGACCAGAATACCGCGGTTCGCACACCCGAATCGCTGAATCTGGATTTACACACCGGCATCAGTGCCAATAACCTGCTCTATGCAGGTATACGCTGGGTTAACTGGAAAGATTTTTATATACAACCGACTCAATTTGGCGCCGTGATTGATGCTTACGCAACATTCGTTCCTGAAATTAAAGACTTTAAATTAATTCATTATCAGAAAGATCAATGGTCGGCCAAACTGGGCGGGTTACATCGCTGGAATGCACGCTGGATCAGTCAATTAGAACTGGGCTGGGACTCCGGGATTGGCAATCCGGCCTCGACCCTAAATCCGGCAGATGGGCACTATAGCCTCGGCTTAGGCCAGCTCTTTTATTTTCGACCTGACAGTTTTATTGCTGCAGGGGCCTATTATTTAAAGTTTAAACAGCCGCATATTCAACCCAGTGATTTTGCCGGCACTCAAATTTCCAGTCTAGCCTGGGTCAATCGGGACAATCATGCCTGGGTATATGGACTAAGATTTGGCTATCATTTCTAAAGGTATAAAAAAACGAGCCGAAGCTCGTTTTTTGTTTACTAAAACACTGACTTGAATTACCAATGGTAGCTTACACCTAGCTTAGCGACTGGTAACCATTCATGTTCATTATCATTACGGATATCAGCTTCTTCTCTTTCCAGAGCAGTCTCTAATGAAATACCATCATTATTAGTAGCTGATCCCGATACACGATTTAATGAAACTGTTGGATTACCTGTATAGTAAGCTCCTACTTCACCAAACACGCCCCAATTATTATTGATCTTAGGTGCAAAACCTAAACCCAAATATGGAGCAATATCATTTTTATATTGTAATTCACCATTAATGTGAACACCTGCAGCAGTAGATTGGAAATCTGTATTACCTACTGAGAAATTGGTTGAGCCATCAACGCGACGATCAAGTTTATAGTCATTATCTAAATAAGCTACACCAGCCGCAACGTAAACGCCCTGTGCCCAACGACTTTCACTCGTGCCCCAAGGACGAAGCTCAGCATTTAAATAAATATTATTATTATCCATATCCAGGTCATAATCAGAACCATTAATGGATAAATCATCTGACCATGAAATATCCCCACCGTTATAACCCAATGCTAAACCAACATATGGATTTGCAGTCCAAAGCAAGGCACCACCATAACCTGTTGTACCAACTTCAGCACGTACTCCTGTTGGAACAAGTTGGTTACGATCAAAGGCATAACTATCATGTATTACTGCTGTATCTGCCATTGCTGAACCTGCTGCTGTGGCAAGCACGGAAATGGCTAAAATTTTATGTAAAGATTTCATCGTAATATGCTCCTCAAAATAAAAACTTATTTTTCATGTTTCGTACTATTGTTGATAAGCTTAAATATAAAGAAGTTCCCGCACAGTTTTTATGCACATTTTGCTCATTTTTTGTTATTTTTTGATACAAATCTATGTTTCTTTTTGAAAGATAACTCTTTTTGAGGTGAAAGTTTAAGCAGATGTTTCTTCTATTGAGCGAAAACATTTTTCTTTATTATTAATTTCGATCTTAGTGCCAATTTTCATCTAACCCGTGTTCAATTTAGTGTAAAATCTTGAAAATTTTTTTGGAAGGAAGATCATGTCTCAGCTTTCAACGATTATTGAACAAGCGTTTGAAGATCGTGCTAATTTCACCGCGGCAGACTGCCCGGCTGAAATCCGTCAGGCAGTAGAGGAAGCTATTGCTGGCTTAGATAACGGTACACTGCGTGTAGCGGAAAAAATTGACGGTGAATGGGTTGTACACCAATGGTTGAAAAAAGCCGTTTTGTTATCTTTTAAACTAAACGACAATAAACCAATTGAGTCATGTGATCTTCGTTTCTATGACAAAGTCGATACCAAATTCAAAGGCTGGACTGAAGAACAGTTTAAAGCGGCTGGCGTACGTGTAGTACCCCCTGCAGTTGCACGTAAAGGTTCGTTCCAGGCGAAAAATGTGGTGCTGATGCCATCTTATGTCAACATTGGTGCATATGTAGATGAAGGCACTATGGTCGACACTTGGGCCACTGTCGGTTCATGTGCACAAATTGGTAAAAATGTACACTTGTCTGGTGGTGTCGGTATTGGTGGTGTACTTGAGCCACTCCAAGCCAATCCGACCATTATTGAAGATAACTGCTTCATCGGCGCACGTTCTGAAATCGTGGAAGGCGTGATTGTTGAAGAAGGTTCTGTGATTTCAATGGGCGTTTACATTGGTCAATCTACCAAGATTTATGACCGTGAAACTGGCGAAATCCACTACGGCCGTGTTCCTGCCGGTTCTGTAGTTGTTTCTGGCAGCCTGCCATCTAAATGCGGCACATACAGCTTATATGCTGCCATTATCGTGAAAAAAGTTGACGCGCAAACACGTGCGAAAACCAGCCTGAACGATTTATTACGCGAAGACTAATTTTTCTTTAGTTTAAGCGGAGCTATCGCTCCTCATCTCTACGGTTAGTAATGATCGTAGAGATTTTTGTTTTTCTACCCGGTGGTTAATTTGTTATGAGTACGCTTCGATCTTCCGCTATTCCTGTTTCTGATCCGTCTGCGGGTTTACGCATTACGGAGATCTTCTATTCATTACAAGGCGAAGCCAATACCTCAGGGCTGCCAACCGTGTTTATCCGTTTAACCGGTTGTCCGCTGCGCTGTACCTATTGCGATACCACCTATTCTTTTGAAGGTGGCGAGCGTCAGTCGCTTGAAGCGATTATTCAGACCACGCTGGACTTTAACACACCGTATGTCTGCGTGACGGGCGGTGAACCGCTGGCACAGCCGAATGCCCTGCCTTTAATGCAGCGATTAGCAGATTTAGGCTGTGAAGTGTCCCTGGAAACCAGCGGTGCTTTAGATGTATCTAAGGTAGACCCACGTGTTTCCAAAGTTTTAGATTTAAAAACCCCAACCTCTGGGGAAGTTGCACGAAATTTGCTTTCGAATCTGGACTATTTGACTGCGCACGATCAAATCAAGTTTGTGATTTGTAACCGTGAAGATTATGAATGGTCAAAGCAGCAAGTAGAGTTATATCAACTGCATAAAAAAGTCAGCACCGTCTGGTTTTCCCCTGCCTTTGAAGTTGAAAATGGTGCCGCACGCATGCCACAACTGGCCCGTGATTTAGCTCAATGGATTTTAGAAGACCATCTCCCTGTTCGTTTTCAGCTACAGTTACACAAACTGCTGTGGAATGATGAAACTGGTCGTTAATCAGGCTGCTGTATAATTGCTCTGTTTGCAAAATTAACCTGCGAAACGCAAAGCTTTATACACGGCTCAAATTGCTTTTTATTATTTTGGAGATTCTGATGCGCCCTCGTGCCATTGTATTGTTATCTGGCGGTTTAGACTCAACAACCTGTTTAGCGTGGGCGCAAGCGCGTTATGAATGTATCGCCCTCAGTTTTCGTTATGGCCAGCGTTCCACGACCGAACTGGACGCTGCCAAAGCCTTAACCCAGCGTGCGGGTGTAGAACATCGTGTTATTAATATAGATTTAGGTAACTTAGGTGGCTCTGCCCTGACCGATCATAATATTGAGGTACCCGAGCAGGAACAGGATGGTATTCCGGTGACTTATGTTCCGGCACGTAACACCATCTTCCTGTCTTATGCGCTGGCAGCAGCGGAAGTATTTGATGCAGAAGCCATTGTTATTGGTATTAACGCGGTGGATTATTCGGGTTATCCGGACTGTCGTCCTGAGTTTATTGAGGCTTTTGCCAATATGGCGCGTCTGGCCACCAAAGTGGGCGTAGAAGGAAAACCACTCAAATTTGAAACACCTTTGTTACATTTATCCAAAGCAAATATCATTCGCTTAGGTCTTGATCATGGCGTAGACTATAGTCAAACGGTGTCTTGCTACCAGGCAGATGACCAAGGACGTGCTTGTGGAAAATGCGATAGCTGTCGTTTACGTAAACAGGGTTTCCTAGACGCAGGTGTGGCTGATCCGACACGTTATATACCGTAATGACAAGGTAGAATCTATGAAGAATTTAAAATCAAACATTATCCTTTCTGCGATTGTGTCTACTGTAGCCGTATTCGCAACATCTGCTCAGGCCAACACAGACAAATTGCAACAGGCATATAAAAGCACCAATGTAAAATCGGCGCTGATTAATGTTTGTAAAGAAGAAACTGCAAAAGGTAAAAAGTTAAGCGCTGCTGAAGTCAGCAAATACTGTACCTGTGCGGTTGAAGCCGATGGTAAGCTGACCAATGCACAAAAATGGGAAATCCAAAGTACCATTAACCAGAAGAAAAGCCCAAGTACCCTTGCTTTTGTCCAAAAACAAAACAAAGACTTACAGGCATGTTTTGGTCCTCAGTTAACCGGTAAATTAAAAACCTTAACTGAAGAAGCCATGAAAGCCGCGCAAGCGCAGCAAAAGAAATAATCATATAGTTCCTCCAGAGGCCTGCATCCATTGCAGGCTTTTTTTTACCCAGTTTGCTGCGTTCATTTTTCTCTACCGGTAATTTGTGAGAAAACGCAGGAAATTCGGTATGATAGAGGCAATTTAAAAACTGACACAATCTAAAAGGACGATATCATGAGCGACTTGAACTTACCGAATCAGACTTTTCCGACCACCACGGCGGAAATCAATCTGGCTGAACTACAGGCGGAATGGTTAATTGTGTATTTTTATCCAAAGGATTCCACTCCAGGCTGTACCACGCAGGCGGTAGATTTTTCTGGCCTGAAAGATCAGTTTGAGGCATTGGGTGCGACCATTCTTGGCGTGTCGCGTGATTCGGTGAAAGCGCATCAGAACTTTACTGCCAAACAGAACCTGACGATTGATCTGATCAGTGATAAGGAAGAAGTGCTGTGCCAGCATTTTGATGTGATTAAAGAAAAAAATATGTATGGCAAAAAAGTCATGGGAATTGAGCGCTCTACCTTTATTTTCCATAACGGCCAGCTGGTCAAGGAATACCGTAAAGTCAAGGCTGCAGGACATGCCGAGCAGGTACTGGAAGATTTAAAAGCCTTACAAGCCAACAGTTAAACAATTGCTGGATCGGAAAAAAGCCTGATGCAAGGTCAGGCTTTTGATCAGGATAATGTCAGTAAAGACCAGGCAATACTCCACATCATCAAGGCAATGATGCAATCTAAAATTTGCCAGGCGCTTGGGTTTTGAAATAGCGGCAATAACCACTTTGCGCCATAACCCAAAGCAAAAAAGAACAGCCACGATGCCGTAATTGCACCCCACATAAATTCGAGTTGCCCGGCACCAAATTGGCTTGAAATAGAACCTAACAGCAACACGGTATCTAAATAGACATGCGGATTGAGCCAGGTCAATGCCAAACACAGCAACAATAAGGCTTTTAATGTCGGTGGCGCAGTGTCTGCAAGCTGCATCGACTTTTGCCCACACCAAGCCTGATAAAAGTGCTGAAGTCCATATAAAAATAAAAATGCGACGCCAAAATATTTAATCACAGTAAGCACTTGAGGATGTTGCTGCACCACATCCCCCAAACCAAATACGCCGGCCATAATTAAAATGGAATCAGATACGGCACAGCACACACAAATCCAAAAGATATGCTGCCCTTTTAATCCCTGTTTCAAGACAAAGGCATTTTGTGCACCAATTGCTGCTATCAATCCCAAACCCATTGCCATTCCCTGTACATAGGCCAACATCTTTTTTACTCCACCTGAAATGCAGCCATTATCTATTTTTTTATTTTGAAATAAGTAAAATTAAGGAAAAATAGGGATAGCTTAATTTTTCTCAATGAATATGTTGAACAGTAAACAATGTGAAGCTTTTCTGGCAGTAGCAGAAACCGGAAGTTTTGAGCTGGCCGCTGAACGTTTATATGTAACGGCCTCAGCAATTACGCTGCGGGTGCAGAATTTAGAAAAAGATTTGGGACAGATGCTTATTTTAAGGGAACGACCCTGCCGTACCACTCAAGCCGGACAAGCGTTATTGCAGTATTTACAACATCGGCGCCTGCTGGAACAGAACCTGCGTCAGGAATTGGCAGGTTATCATCCCCATTCCAATTTTTATCAGGTGCATATTGCCAGTAATGCCGATTCTCTTGCCACCTGGTTATTAAGTGCCCTGCAGGCCACCTTAATCCAAGACAAGATTGTACTAAAATTACAGCTTGAAGATCAGCGTCAAACCCATCACTTACTGGAAACCGGTCAGGTAAATGCCTGTATTTCTACCCAAGCTCAGGCCATTGCAGGCTGTGTCGCCGAATACCTGGGCAGTATGACTTATCGGATGGTCGCCAGCCCGACATTTGTACAACGCTGGTTTAAACAGGGTATGCATCGTGACAGTTTAAGAGTTGCTCCTGCTGTCATTTATAATCATAAAGACCGGCTGCATAGTGACCAACTGGAACAGCAGTATGGACTCACTGAATCTAGCTATCCTTATCATCAGATTCCTGATTCAACAGCCTTTGCGGATGCTATTTTTAAAGGCATCGGTTATGGCATGCTGCCCGAAGTCCAAATTGCAGATCGGCTTAAAGATGGCCAACTGATTGAAATTTTGCCTAAGGCAAAAACAGAAGTGGCACTGTACTGGCATCACTGGAAACAGCAATCTGTGGCGATTGAGAAACTGGGACAAGCCTTAAAACAACAGGCAAAGCACTGGATGAATCCGACTGACTCATGATGCTCATCATCCACTTATTGAACACGCCATTGACCTTTAAGCTGAATATTGACCTTTTCTCCAACACCACCCATCGCCTTTTTCATACCAAAATCACTACGCTGAATTTGGGTTGATGATTGCACATCCAGCAATTTTGGATTTCCTGTATTCGGTTTTAAACTGGTATGAAAAACAACCGGACGCGTCACGCCGCGTAGGGTTAAATTGCCGGCAATACGATATTGATCAGGGCCTAAAGCAGTAAAACGCGTGCTTTTAAAACTGACGGTTTTATATTTTTGGGCATGGAATAAGTCCTCGCCCAGAATCATATGTCTTAAAGAGGGTTTACTCAGCTGCAGACTGTCCACATTTAGCACAAATTGGGTCGAGGCCTGCTGCGGTGCTTTTGGATCAAAATGCATGACCGACTGCACCTGCTTAAACTGCTCTGCAACCAGTTGCACGCCCATTGATTTAATCTCAAAACCGACTTCACTTTTTGAGGTCAGGATCCAGCGCTCGGCATAGGCCGGGCTGATACCCAGCAGCATAATAGCCGCACCCAGTAAGCATTTGGTCTTTGACCTTGCTACATGTGACGGGTTCAAGTTCATCGCTTATCTCCTTGCGGCGCAACTGGCTTTATCTTGTTAACAAGATGGAGCCGGCGAGCTTAGGTGAGATTACTACGGTCTTGCGCATGATATTTGTCTTGTAATTGTTGATAAACCGGCGTGTGCTGAAAATTCTGTAAAAATTTGATTGTGCCCGGCGGGAAGGCATCGGTCCAGATTTCTCCACGAAAATAGGCTTCACGTACCGGCGTGGCAGACATGGCACCTTCCAGACTGTCAAGCTCGACCATCTCCCACTCCGGGAAAAATTGCAGATAATAGGAAGACTCATCTTTAAAATGGCCAATTAAACCGACTTTGGCTTCTGGTCCGGCCACCGTGGCCACCAGCATTTTCACCAGTTTCTGCCATTTTTCATCGTTATATACATCGACCACATGCACAAATTTGATCCGCTGCTGCTGCTCTGGGCTAAAGTTGGACAGAATCATCTGCTGGCGTTCAGCGGCAGTAAACGGATTTTTGATATTGCGTTCATCTTGTGCAGAGCCCAGTGCCAAAATCACGTTTTCACTTTGCTCCAGCGCGATTAAAATGGTCTGCATATGTGCCAGATGAAAAGGCTGGAAGCGGCCAATAAACACAAGATAATCAAATTTATAATTCATAGCACATCAACTTTTATGAACTCACCAGTTGTGGCGTCAACAATAATTTTCGCCATAATAAGCCCATAAATTCAAATTAATTGAAAGCAAGGATAGTACGATGACACTGAGCTGTATTCAACAACCCCATCCACATTTGAATGCGAATTTAGACAATGGCGTACTGACCTTAGCCATTCAGCGCCCGGAAGCCA
The DNA here is from genome assembly GCF_051949055.1 of Acinetobacter sp. Brlt_5. Lineage (NCBI taxonomy): Bacteria > Pseudomonadati > Pseudomonadota > Gammaproteobacteria > Moraxellales > Moraxellaceae > Acinetobacter > Acinetobacter sp. Brlt_5. The sequence goes on along the minus strand of NZ_JAYJLP010000002.1, from coordinate 63,025 downwards.
AAAATGCCCTGTATGGTGAACTGTATCTCTGGATTGCGCAGGCACTGGACGAAGCCGATCAGAATAAAGACGTCCGCGTAGTAATTTTACGCGGAGCCGATGCTGATTTCAGTGCCGGTAACGACATGCAGGACTTCATGAAGTTTATTCAAACACCATTGCAAGGCAAAGCTGGAGATACGCCACCCTTTGTATTGCTAAAAGCTGCTGCACGTTTTTCCAAACCGCTAATTGCTGCGGTGCGTGGTGTAGCCATTGGCATCGGGGTCACGCTGTTATTACATGCAGATTTAGTCTATAGCGACAACACTGCCCTGTTCCAGATTCCATTTGTGAGCCTCGGCCTGTCCCCAGAAGGTGCGTCCAGCAAACTGCTGGTACAGCAGGCCGGTTTCCATAAAGCCGCAGAGCTGCTGCTAACTGCTCAGAAGTTTAACAGCGACAAAGCGCTAAACGCCGGTCTGGTCAATAGTATTGAAGAGGATGTATATGCCACTGCCCAGCAACAGGCGCACATTTTGGCAGCCTTACCACTGGCTTCTCTCAAACAAACCAAAGCGCTAATGAAACACAATCTGGATGAGATCATTGACTGTATTGATCATGAAGCGGAAATCTTTATGAAACGGGTCGGCTCACCGGAAATGATGGAAGCTGTACAGGCTTTTATGCAAAAACGTAAACCTGACTTTACCCAGTTTCATTAAGTATTATGCTCATCAACGTAGGTGCAGTCGCTGTGCCTACGTTTTTTATGGTTTAGTTGTTTTCTCTTTCTTTTATCTCTTTTGTGATGGTTCCCATGTCAAATTCGTCAGATCCCTCATCTTTAAACTCTGCATCATCTTCAACCGAGAAAAAACGCTATTACGAACCGGCACCACAAGATATTGATGTCGAAAACTTTCGTAAAGTCATCACCAGCCGCCGTTCGGTACGTAAATTTACCGACAAGCCCATTCCAGCGGATATTTTAGATGCCTGCCTGGATTTAGCCTTACTGGCACCGAACTCCTCCAATTTACAGCCGTGGACCTTTTATGTGGTCCAGAATCCGGCCAAGAAAAAGCAGCTGGTCAAAGCCTGTCTGAGTCAGCTGGCAGCCAGAACTGCGGCCGAGCTGATTGTTTGTGTAGCACGCACCGACCGCATTGATGAAATGGCCAAACTCAATATTTCCGAGTTCCCGTTTCCTGAAGCGCCAGCCCCGGTAAAAAAATACTATAAATTTATTCCCTATAATTATAAAACTGGCTATTTCAATGCCTTCGGTCATTTCAAAAAAGTGGCCTTTAAAGTGGCACGTAGCTTGGACAAGCAATTGCCAGTGTCGGCATTTCATCCGGCCGATGCCAAACTGTGGGCCTCGAAAACTACCGCTTTGGCCTGTGAAAATCTGGTGCTGGCCTTACGCGCTTATGGCTTTGACAGCTGTATGATGGAAGGTTTTGATGAGCCAATGGTGCGTAAAATCTTAAAGCTGAATGAACAGCAATATGTGGTGATGGTAATTGCTGCCGGTGAACGTGCGAAAGATGGCGTGTTCTTCCCGCAATACCGGTTTGACCGGGAGTTGTTTATTCAGAAAGTTTAAACAAGATGTAAAAAGTCCCACTTTTCTTTAAGAGAGAAGCGGGACTGCTGCACAAGGGAGAGCTGATTAAAAGGCTCTCCCTCTCTGTCAGATATTCCAATATTCAATAATTAAAACTGCACATCTATCATCTGAATAAACTCGAATGCCGGTTCTTCATAAGGATGGCTATCTTTTAAGGCACGGGCTACATTTGCTGCGTTATCTTCCGGTACAATGATTTCCACCCGCCATTCCTCTACTTTTTCAAGCGTGCCGACTTCCCCAATATACGGGTCTGCGCCACGTAAGGGTTTAAATTGCCCGGTGCCCAGCACCTGCCAGGCACAGTGTTCATAATCGCCGATTCCCCCACCACCGGCTTTAAATACAGCAGCTTTGGTGGCTTCCAGATGCGATTCAGGCACATAAAAAATCAGTTTTAGCATAGTCACTCCCGGTATTGATCTATCTTTCATACCGTATTGACTGGCCTGTTGTCATCTGCTGTTTGCAAGAAATGACCTAAATCCTGAATAGCGCTACATCTGTTTGAATAGATACAGCACAAATCTAAAGCAATCGTCCAGTAGTAGACAGGTCTTTGGCTTTAGATGGAGCATAGCGATGGAAGAGCGAGAATTATTGAATCTTCAAAATCGATCAGATCCTCTGTTTTGCTTAGGCTATTCCATTGAGCTCATTATTTATCTCAGCAAGGTAATCTACTTTAAATTTTTCTTAAGACGCCTACAATATTCAGCATCTCGAAATTATCCTGATCGGTGTCCAGGGTATGTGACTTAATTTGCACCTGAATATGATCATTCACCTGAAAATGCCTTAACGGAAAACAGTGCTCATTGGCACTATAGGCGCCCGAACTCGGACTGTCCGACAGCAATTGGGTAATACTTAAACGCAGGTCATTTTTTCTGGAGATGGAAATTTTATCCTGATTGGCATACTGGCTCTGAATACCCTTGCCATACAACTGGATACAGAGCTGGTTATACTGTTTTTGCAGTGCCTGCGTATACTGAAAACCATCACTCCAGACCAGTCCTTGTGGCGCGGTCTGAATTCGGGTTTCCGGGTTTTTCACCAGTGAATCATCACCCAGATGAATTAAATGTAGCCCCTGCTGAAACACCACATGCGCTTCGGTTAAAGGCTTGAGCTGAACCAGATGACTATGCTGATCAATATATAAATGCTGGTTCTGATAGGACAGCAACAGGATTTCCGGTTGATAGCCCTCCATCCAGACCGTGCCGGCAATATGATCCGGATAATCATATTCACGAGGCAGATATAAAGTGTAACGGCCATCGGTCTGAGAATGGGTGTAATAGTTGTGTTCGCCCAGCTGCACATAGATTTTGGCTTGAGCAACAGGCTGCCCACTGGCATCAAATACCTGAGCTGAAACCGACCACTTTTCACCTTGTGGCTGCGTACCAGACTGGGACTGGGTTAAACTGGAATGCAGCGGCTGAGCATATCTGACAGACTCCTGAATCTTGGCACTCTCACCACCACAACCGTTCAGCATAATCAAGCTGGTAAAAATAGGAATGACCGTTCGCATCTGCATTTTTGTTATCCACTTTTATAATTATGCTGTTTATTGTACGGTGCCGGGCAAAATCAGCTATCCCCATTTTGGGATGAAACGCCGATAAAAAAGCCACCCGAAGGTGGCTTTTCAAAATAAGGTCAATTAACCAATGAATTTACGTGCGTTACGGAACATACGTAACCATGCACCATCTTCAGTCCATTCTTCAGGTTTCCAGGAATGTTGTACGGCACGGAAGTTACGCTCCGGGTGCGGCATCATAATCGTGGCACGACCATCTTTAGAGGTCACACCGGTAATCCCTTCTGGAGAACCGTTCGGGTTCAGTGGATAGTGCTGGGTCACATTGCCCTGACTGTCGACATAACGCAGGCTGATCTGGTTACCCGCATTTAATGCGGCAAAGTCTTCAGCGCTAGCCACAGCACGGCCTTCACCATGCGCAACCGCGATTGGCAGAATTGAACCTTCCATACCATCAAACAAAATCGAGTTTGATTTTTCTACACGCACGTTCACAGTACGCGCTTCAAACACTTCAGAGGTATTGCGATGGAAACGTGGCCAATGCTCTGCACCCGGAATCAGTGGTGCTAGTTGTGACAGCATTTGACAGCCGTTACAGATACCCACACTGAAAGTTTCTTGACGGTTAAAGAATTTCTCGAACTGGTCACGCAGTTTGGCATTGAACAGCACCGATTTCGCCCAGCCACCGCCGGCACCTAAAACGTCACCGTAAGAGAAGCCGCCACAGGTGACCAGACCTTCAAAGTCATCCAGGCTGATACGACCGGCCAGCAGGTCACTCATGTGTACGTCAACGGTGTTGAAACCGACTTTATCAAACGCAGCCGCCATTTCAACATGACCATTAACACCTTGCTCACGCAGAATCGCCATGTTTGGACGACGGGTGTTGATGTACGGTGCTTCAACCGGCTCGTTCAGGTCATAAGTTGGCTGTGCGATAATCCCCTGATGGGCTTTATCTGCAATTAAGGCAAATTCCTGATCGGCATTTTCAACGTTGTCACGTAAACGCTGGATCTGATAAGACACTTCTGCCCATGCCTGTTGCAGGTCAGTACGTTCCAGCACTAAACCGTTTACGGCCAACTGGTCAGAGTTGTTGACTGTACCGACAACCGTAATTGCATCTTTCAATGTCGACGCTGCAACTTCAGCTTGTAATGCTTCCCAATCTGCTTTGGCGATTTGTAGCACCGCACCAATTTCTTCAGCAAATAGACCTGCAACTGATTGCTCTTCCAGTGCCACACCCAAGCGTGACGCAAACATCATCTCTGCAACAGTGGCCACTAAACCACCATCACCGATGTCGTGGTAAGCCTTGATTAAGCCACGGTTATTCCAGTCTTGTACCAATGCGAAGAAGGCTTTGAAGTCATCGAAGCTGTCAACATCTGGTGTCACTGAACCAATGGCTTTGTACACTTGTGCCAGAATCGAACCACCCAGACGGAATTGGCCTTTAGACAGGTCGATACGTACCAGTACAGATTCAAGATTTTTCAGTTCTGGTGTTAATGTCTTACGCACATCGGTCACAGGTGCAAATGCAGTGATCACGCCTGACATTGGCGAAGTGACAGATTTGTCTTCACCTTCATCATTCCAGGTGGTACGCATAGACAGTGAGTCTTTACCGACTGGAATGGCAATGCCCAGGGCCGGACACATTTCCATACCAATGGCTTTTACGCCTTCGAACAGTGCCTGGTCTTCACCTTTTTGACCTGCAGCAGCCATCCAGTTTGCAGACAGTTTAATGTCGCCAATCTGGTCAATTTTTGCAGACATCAGGTTGCTGATTGCTTCAGCCACCGCTAAACGTGCAGACGCGGCTGGGTTTAACAACGCCACTGGTGGACGTTCACCCATGGCCATCGCTTCACCGGTATAACCTACCAGGCTTGTGGTTGTCACTGCAGCATCCGCTACAGGCACTTGCCATGGGCCAACCATCTGGTCACGTGCCACCATACCGGTAATCGAACGGTCACCAATGGTGATCAGGAATGATTTAGAAGCAACGGTCGGGTTTTTCAGGACACGGTAAATTGCATCTTTCAGATCTGTCACTTTAGCCGCATCAAAATCATCGCCTTTACGTTCGATGCTTTCGTATGAACGGCTCATACGTGGTGTACCGCCCAGCATCACCTGCATTGGCATATCCACTGGCTTGTTGCCAAAGAGTGGATCTTCAACGGTTAAATGACGCGCTTCAGTCGCTTCACCCAATACTGCAAACGGACAACGTTCACGCGCACAGATCGATTCAAACAGCGCTAGAGATTCTGGACGGATTGCCAGCACATAACGTTCTTGTGCTTCGTTCGACCAGATTTCCATTGGCGACATGCCTGGCTCAAGCGATGGAATCTTACGTAAATCCAGTACCGCACCGAGCTCATGATCGTTGACCAGTTCTGGCATTGCGTTTGAAATACCGCCCGCACCAACGTCATGCACCGATACGATTGGGTTTTCATCTTCCATGCGCCAGCAGGTATCAATTACTTCCTGGCAACGGCGTTCCATTTCCGGGTTTTCACGTTGTACAGAAGCGAAGTCCAGGCTCTCACCCATGGTACCGCTGTCTACAGAAGACGCTGCACCACCACCTAAACCGATCAGCATGGCTGGACCACCAAGCACGATCAGAAGATCACCCGGTTGAATTGCATCTTTTTCGACATGATCCGGACGGATGTTACCGTAACCACCGGCAATCATAATTGGCTTATGGAAGCCTTTGACTTCGCCATTGACGTTTTGTTCAAAGGTACGGAAGTAACCATTTAAGGCAGGACGACCGAATTCGTTGTTAAACGCCGCACCACCGAGTGGACCTTCAATCATGATTTGCAGCGGAGAGGCCATACGTGATGGTTTGCCGTAGTTATCTTCCCATGGCTGTTCAAAGCCTGGAATGTTCAGGTTCGATGTGGTGAAACCAGTTAAACCTGCTTTAGGCTTACCACCACGACCGGTTGCACCTTCATCACGGATTTCACCGCCTGAACCGGTTGCCGCACCAGCAAATGGAGCAATTGCGGTTGGGTGGTTATGGGTTTCCACCTTCATCAGGATGTGAGCCGCCTGGCTCTTGTATTTATAAACGTATTGACCGTTTTCTTCTTGCGTTGGGTAGAAACGCTGGGTATCAAAACCTACAATCACCGAGGCGTTGTCTTTATATGCTGACAATACATCGGTTGGTGATTCTTTATAGGTGTTCTTGATCATCTGGAACAAAGACAACGGCTGAACTTCGCCATCAATGGTCCATTCTGAACCGAAGATTTTATGACGGCAGTGCTCAGAGTTGGCTTGCGCGAACATCATCAGTTCGATGTCGTTCGGGTTACGGCCCAGTTTGGTGAAAGCTTCAGTCAGATAATCAATTTCATCTTCAGACAGTGCAAAACCAAATTCATTGTTGGCTTTAACCAGTGCTTCTTTGCCCTGACCCAGAATATCAATCGAGTTTAACGGTTTTGGTGCGGTTTCCACGAACAGTGCGGCTGCATCTGCAATGTCAGTAAACACGCTTTCGGTCATGCGGTCATGCAAGATCTGTAATGCTTCTTTAGAAAGCGCTTTTACACCTTTTAGGGTAAACAGCAATCCGCGCTCCATACGGTGCACCGGAATATTACAGTTGGCAAAAATATCCGTCGCTTTAGATGACCACGGCGAAATGGTACCGACACGTGGAGTCACTAAAATTTGGACTTCGTCACTGGCAGGCTGACGTAATTCAAAAGAAGTGCCATCATTTAACAGCTCTAAAGCTGATTGTTGCTGCTGCTCGTTGAGCGCTTGGTCAAACAGATAGATCCATTGGCTATCGAAAGATTGAACAGAACTAATTGACGATAAACGTGATAATAGTTGAGTTTTCTTAAAAGAAGAATGTGCAGGTGCACCGGCCACGATAAACATGCTGATTTTGGCTCCACGGGCAGATCTTTTGGACCTCGCCACAATGTGACTTGAAGAGAGCGCATATTCTACTGTGAAATGAGCCAATCAGCTAGAGAGGATTTGATAAATCTGACAGCGAAACGATCAGAGTTTTGATAAAAATCTGTTTATTTCCAGTCAAAAAAATTGAACCGGCCGCGCAGCTTATCATATTTTGTTTCATATCGAGTAAAACTGTATTGATAATTTTTTGCATCAGAAAAATTGTATTATTTTTCAACAGTTCTATACGCATGATGAAAGCTAGCACAAGATTGTCTGAATAGCCTGCTGCAGAACCAGAAATTAAATTTTTTGTACGAATTAATCATCCTGAAAGCTGAGTACCCATATCCACCCGAAGAGAGCGTTGCTGTCATCCGCTCAGGATCTCTTTGGTCTTTGCCTTTGTGAACCTTGAACCCTGAGACTTCACCCCCTCTTAGATGGGATTTTTACGTTCAATATTTCTACTATTTTTCGTCCTGTATTCTCTTGAGTTCAACTTGAGTTATTCACCTAAAAGAAAGAATGAAAATAAGGAAATCCAACCCTTATAATCTCATACCCCGAATATGTCACAAGAGTTTTTTCCATTATGTATTTCACTCCCTAATATCAGGGATAATTTAGTAGTTAATATATCGCCATTCTCAAGAAAAAAGCCATATATAAATATCCATCCTAAAATTATCTTTGCATCTATTTGATAAATGATTACTTACCTTTCATAAAAAACACTTATCAATAATATGAAGAAATAACATTTAAAATAAATTTCATCCAATTCATTCTACAAAAATTGGTTTAAAATATAAGCTTTGAGTAGCAAGTAAAAATCGAAAAAATATGAATTTTTAAGTTTTGTTACTTTTTTTAACATTTTAAATTAATGCAAACTTCAATAAGTTTTAATCCAATCTATAAATTACTGTAATTCCTAAAAAATATTCATATATTTGACCCTGCAAAATCATAGTTTTTATTTAAAAACCACCCCTATATCAGTAAAAAACCTTACTTCCCACTGACTTCATCAGTGAATTTGATGGTTTTATGTTAAGCTCTAGCTCAATTGCTGAGGCAAGGTCCATTTTTGGACTCACCTACGTACATCTTTTTATGCTGTGGATCAAATATCGGCTAGATATTTAAACACCAGATTTCTCATTTTCTGCAGCTTTATGCTCTGCCTGTTTTAGAGCCTTAGTCCGTCACCAAAAGATTTGTTTTTTAAAATAAAGGTGCCTCGCTTAAGGAGTAATTATGTTTCAATTCACTAGTACAACCACTGTACTATTGATGGTGCTTTTTTACGGCATTACCTTTGTACTGTCGTTACGTATTAAACAAAAAAATGAAAATGTCGATGGCTATATGGTCTCGAATGGTTCTATTGGCTTTGGTATGTCTGCGGCCAGCATGACCGCAACTTGGATTTGGGCAGCGTCATTCTATGCAGCTGCCTCTTCAGGTTATAAATACGGCGTTTCCGGTGCCTTGCACTACGGCCTCTGGGGCGCGCTGATGATTTTGTTTATTTATCCTTTTGGTAAGCGCTTTCGTGAGTTGGCACCCAATGCACATACGCTGGCAGAAATTATGCATGCCCGCCATGGCAACCAGAGCCAGATGATTTTAGCAGGTTCCAATATTGTGGGAAGTGTCATCAGTTTGATGGTGAATTTTACTGCAGCAGGTGCCTTGGTCGAAATTTTATCTCCCCTAAGTTTTGTACATGGCGTCTTGATCACCGGGATTGGTGTGCTGTCTTATACCCTCTGGTCTGGCTTCCGTTCCTCTGTATTTACCGATTTTGGCCAGCTGGTGGCGATGATCGTGGCGGCGGTGATCATTATCCCAACGCTGTTCTTCACTTTGGGCGGACCGTCCCTGTTTCAAACGGGTATTCACAACCTGCAGCCTGAACAGCTCGATTTCTTCTCTAAAACTGCATTTCTAGAACAAGGTGCGCCTTTCTTCGTCGCAGTCCTGGCGTATGCCATCGGTAACCAGACCATTGCCCAGCGTTTATTTGCGGTACGGGAAGACTTGATTAAACCCAGTTTTATTACGGCGACGATTGGTTATGCCGCGATTGTGATCGGGTTGGGTATGCTCGGCTTACTGGCCCTGTTTGCCGGAATTCAACCGATTGATGGCAACTTGAATAACCTGATTCCACAAATGGCAGCGACGTATCTCTCTCCATTTATGGTGGCCCTGTTATTTATCATGGTGATCGGTGCGCTGTCTTCAACGGCTGACTCGGATCTGTCTGCGTTATCTGCGATTGTGATGACTGACATTTATGGAAAACAGATTGCCAAAAACCAACCTAATCCCAAGAAAATGCTGTTTATTGGTCGTATAACCATGATTGTCGCCACCATGCTTGGGATCATTATCGCCACTTTAAAATTTGACATTTTATCAATGCTGATTTTTGTGGGTGCACTTTGGGGGTCTATTGTATTTCCGGTAATTGTCAGCCTGTATTGGGACAAAGTGAATTCTCGTGCCTTTAACTGGTCGGTCGGGCTCGCCTTCGTCAGCTTCCTGATTGTCCGTTTTGAATGGATTCCAATCCAGGGCTTGATTGCGCTTGGCTTTGAGCTACTTGCAACCCTGGGTATTGGTGTGGTGCTGGGTCTGATGACCTTTGGTTTCTTCGGCAAAAAAGTCGGTTTGGTGGTGGGTATCTTGGCCAGTATTGGCTTCATGCCATGGACCATCGGCTTCTTGCGTGAATACGGCACCTTATTAAGTTCACTGACTGCTTATGGCAGTAGTGCTCTGGTCTGTACTGTTCTGACCTTGGTCTACAGTAAAGAACGATTTGATTTTAAACAAATCAACAAGATGGTGATTGAATTTCACCAGCTATCTGAGAAAAGTAAATAAGGAGATTTCAGATGACTAGTCAATTATTGACCCTATATGTACTTTTTTGGCCGTTGATCGCAAGCCTGGTCTTGTTCACAATTTGCTTGAATGTCTATAAAGATGCACAACAAGCCAAGGAAACTGGTGAAGGGCTGGTGTAATTTTAACTCTTCATGAAAAAGCAGGCTCATTTGGCCTGTTTTTTTATGGCCGTTTCATATTGTTTGAATCACTTGTCTATATTGAGGAGCAAGATTTTTTCTGCTTTTCATTCCCATGACAATTCATGTCGCCTCACTCTAGTACTGGGCTTGGTTTTTTGGCATGATGCAAAGCAGTAAATAATTGAATAATGATAAATGACACAGATGCGTTGGTTAGAACTGCTTTCGACAGTTCGGATTGGTAGTAAAAAGCAAAGTACTGAACAGGCGCGTAGCCCGTTTCATAAAGATTATGACCGTATTATTTTCTCGCAGAGTTTCCGGCAGCTGAACCGCAAAACCCAGGTCCATCCGCTTACCCAACATGATGGTATTCATACCCGCCTGACCCATTCGCTGGAAGTGTCCTGTATTGGCCGTTCACTGGGGATGCTGGCAGCAGAAAAAATCAAGGATCAGCTGCCTCCGTGGATTACCCCGGCCGATGTCGGCGCGATTATTCAAGCCGCCTGTCTGGCGCATGATATTGGCAATCCGCCTTTTGGTCATGCCGGTGAATATGCCATTCGTGAATGGTTTGATGATGCCTCACATACCGACTTTTTAAAGGACCTAAGTCCGGAACAGGAAGCCGATGTACGCCAGTTTGAAGGTAATGCCCAAGGCCTGCGCCTGCTGACCAAAATTGACTATCATCCGCATGATGGTGGTATGCGTCTGACCTATGCCACCTTGGGTGCCTATTTAAAATATCCGTGGCTGTCGAAAACCATGGCCTCGCAGGGCAATCGTCCAGCCAGTCAGCGCGCCAAATTCGGCTGCTATCAGGCAGAAAAAGACATTCTGAAACAGATTGCCGAACAGCTCGGCCTGATTGAAATCGGACCTTATCGTTATTGCCGCCATCCGCTGACCTATTTACTCGAAGCCGCAGATGACATCTGCTATGCGCTGATTGATCTGGAAGATGGCATTATCCTGAACATGCTCAGCTATGATGAAGTCGAGCCGATTTTCCTGAACCTGATTGGCGATTATGGCATGCCGGAAGAACTGTCTTTGGACAGCACCACCTGGCAGCAGAAAATTGCCGCGCTACGTGGCCGGGTGATGAAACGTCTGGTCGATGAAGTCACCAGTGCCTTTGCCAAGCAGCATGACCAAATTCTTTCGGGCCAGCTGAAAGGGACCTTACTGCAATATTGCTCGGCCGATATTGAAATTGGCATTAACCGGGCCAAAGAACTGGCGCGTGATAAAATTTTTGAACATCCGCAAAAAGCCGGTCTGGAAATTATTGCCCATCAGAGCCTGCAAAGTATTCTGGATGCCTTTATTCCGCTGACCACACCGCATAAAACCTTAAGCTTTAAAGAGCAGCGGCTGATGGCGATTTTGCAGCGTTCCGGTGCCCATTTTGGTCCAGATCACTATGACAATATCATGCAGGTGCTGGATATTATCTCAAAATTCTCGGATCATCAGGCGTATAACCTGGCGCAGGAATTACAAGGCAATAAAGCCGGATTCTTTTAAGTACAGCCTGCCGTTTTGGGAGAACCTCCAAAACTGCTTTATACTTTTGCGCGTGCTGACATTGCTTGTGCAACACCCCGGCCCATCGGCTGTATATCGCAGAGCATCACAGAAAAGTGGATGACTTCAAGATGCAGACGACAGGCTCGGAACTGAAAAATTTAACCGAATAGAAGTGAATAAACTGAATGATTGGATGTCTGATTGGTGAGGTGTTTGCCCTCGAAGCCCCTACGGTCTTATTAAATGTCAATGGTGTGGGCTATGAAGTCGATACACCGCTGTCTACATTTTGCCAATTACAAAAAGGCCAGAAAGTCACCTTATGGACCCATTTAGCAGTCCGTGAAGATGCTCAACTGCTATATGGTTTTCTTGATGCGCAGGAAAAAACCATTTTCCGCACCCTGCTCAAGGTCAACGGTGTTGGTCCAAAAATGGCACTCGGCATTCTATCGACTTTAAGCGTCGACATGCTGATTCACACGGTTGAACATGAAGATATTAACACCCTGGTCAAAGTACCGGGTGTCGGCAAAAAAACCGCTGAACGACTGATGATTGAACTGCGCGACCGCTTTAAAGCGATGGCTGCCGGCAATACACCAAGCAACACCAGCAGCGCACAAATCCAGTTTATGGGGAACTCTGCCGTGGCCGAAGCCGAAGCTGCGTTACAGTCACTGGGTTACAAACCACAGGAAGCACAAAAACTGGTGAATGCTGCCAAAGGCGACTTCACCGAAGCCAGCGACATTATCCGGGCAGCATTAAAGTCGATGAACAAATAGAAAACTCTATCTTGCCTCAAGGCCAGCATGACATACGCGAAAATGTCATTCGCAACTGTTTGGGGCAGGAAGTATTTGCACAAAAATCTTTCTGCGATATAGTCGAAACGAATCATCTTTTGACGAGTTTTGCGAATGACGATGGTTTTGCTTACTTTTGCCGAATGAGAAATATATTTCGCAAGGTAAGGCCAACCGCAGGTTATTCCCGAAATTTAATTTTCTTGGAACATCCGTCAAAAAGCGCTTTTGACGTCTGCCCCATTAAACTGTATTTACCTGAAGTTTACATAATATATGCAAGACCGTCTTATCAGTGGTTCTGAAAAACCCGAAGATCAAATTGATCGCGCCATCCGCCCCACCTCCCTCGATGACTACATCGGTCAACCGGTGGTGCGTGAACAAATGGAAATCTTTATTGGTGCAGCGCGCGGCCGCGGCGAAGCCCTCGATCATACCCTGATTTTCGGCCCACCGGGCTTAGGTAAAACCACCCTAGCCAATATCATTGCCCGTGAAATGGGCGGCAACCTGAAATCGACTTCGGGGCCTGTGCTTGAACGTGCCGGTGACTTGGCAGCCATGCTGACCAACCTTGAAGAAGGCGATGTACTGTTTATTGATGAAATTCATCGCCTGTCACCAGTGATTGAAGAAATCCTCTATCCGGCGATGGAAGATTACCAGCTGGACATCATGATTGGTGAAGGCCCGGCAGCGCGTTCGATCAAACTGGACTTGCCGGCATTTACTCTGGTCGCCGCCACCACGCGGGCCGGTCTGCTCACTTCGCCGCTGCGTGACCGTTTCGGGATTGTGCAGCGTTTAGAATTCTACTCGGTGGAAGATCTGACCCATATCGTAAAACGTTCTGCCAGTTTAATGGATGTCCCGATGACCGAAGAAGGCGCGGCAGAAATTGCCCGCCGTTCCCGCGGCACACCGCGTATTGCCAACCGCTTGTTGCGCCGGGTACGTGACTATGCCCAGGTCAAAGGCACCGGCGAAGTCACCCATGCAATGGCCCAGCGCGCTTTGGATATGCTCAATGTCGATAAAGATGGCCTAGACACCCTGGATCGTCGCTATCTGTCGATGTTACTGGAACGTTTTGATGGCGGACCTGCCGGGGTTGAAGCACTGGCCGCAGCCATGGCAGAAGATTCAGGCACCTTGGAAGATGTGATTGAGCCTTATCTGATTCAGCAAGGTTATGTGATGCGTACTGCACGTGGCCGGATTGCCACCAATATGGCTTATTTGCAGTTTGGCATGACCCCGCCGGAACCGAAATAACAGCAATGCCTGACCTTCATTGCTTATGAGATGATGAAGGTCTTTGATAAATAACAACTTGAATACATACTCGAACAACAATAATGATGACCGAACAACAACTAATTCAACACCTTCAGCGGCATTTTGATGAGCTGATAGAGCAATTGCAGCCAATCCGGCCCCTACCTTATAGCAAACCATTCCAGTTTTTCAGTGAATCTGAACTGAACTATCTGAACCAGCTTTTGCAAGGCAATCTCAGTCCCTGACTGAGCTTCGACTTTAAAAATGAACGCGGCAAAATCATTGATGCAGATCGAGCCGGCATTGAACAGATCGACCTGCATCGGCATGGGCACTGGTCCATTGATGCCATCCATTTTGATCAGCTATGTGTCATCCACTGGATTAGCCTGTATTTTTCTGAAGAACTTAACCCCTTTATTGAAACCTATACCCAACCACCCGCTTCAGTAAAACCGAAACAGAAGCTTGCCCTGATTCTGACATTAGTGGCTGTGCTGGGCGGAATTGGCTGTTATCTGCTGCAAGACGCTGTAGGGATTGTCTTATCTGTGGCTGCGTTCTTTCTTAGTCTGATCTGGTATGGCTTACTTTAGCTACGGCAATATTTTGCCAATAAGCAGCCTCAGCAGTTTGAGCGAACTTTCGTGATCAGCAGCTATTTCACCTTGCATCTACGCGATTATGCGGTGGAGCGGCTGTACCTCAGTCATCCGGACAGTGCCTAAAACCGCGCTATCAAAATTGCCAATAGTCAAGCACAGGCGGTATGGCAAAAAAAAGCATAAATCACGTGCCAATTCACCTAATTCAACCTGTACCGAACGATAAATATCCAATCTTGGCTCTACATTCTTTATACCTTTGCCACTGGATTTGACACCTTGTGCCATAGGAGCAAAAAGTCATTATGCTAAACTGCAAAGCCAACCCAGTCGGGCATTTGACAGAACCTCAGACAACTTCAATCCAGTTCTGTACGGCCCTTCCAGACCAAAACTGAAAATTGTAATGGAACAGTATCATGGCGAATAAATTTGAATTTCAAATTCGTATCTATATGGAAGACACCGATGCAGGCGGGATTGTATACCATGCCAATCATATTCGTTTCATGGAGCGCACCCGGACCGAATGGCTGCGTGCTTCCGGCGTCGATCATTATTGGCATCAAAACGACTATAACTTTGTCGTGCATAAAATTAATGTCAAATATATGCGTCCAATCTTAATGGATGATCTGATTACTGTTACAGCAAGTGTTGTTTCGTGTAAAGCAACGTCATTTGTATTGCAACAAAATATTTATCGTGGTGAAATCATGCTTGCTTCTGGTGAGGTGGAATTGGCATGTTTAAGTTCTGAAATGCGTCCACGTCGCCTTCCGGATGAAATTCGTGGCCTGATTCTAAAAGAGCTAGGACAGGACCAAGACTAAAAACTTATGGCACTACGTAACTATGGCAACACAATTAGAATCATCTCTACAAGTCTCTGATCTTATTTTGCAGGCAAGCCCTGTGGTACAACTGGTCATGTTGGTGCTGTTACTGGCCTCCTTGTATAGTTGGTATCTGATCGCCAAGTTACATCTCAGTTATAAAAAAGCCCAGGCTGATGATGATCATTTCCAGAAAATCTTCTGGTCTGGTGCTGAATTAAATACGCTATATAACAACGCCCAACTCAATTCCAAACGCACCGGCCTGGAAGATATTTTCTATCAGGGTCTGGGTGAATTTCTCAAATTGAAAAAACGTCATGCCCCGACTGCACAAAGTCTAGAAGGTACCGAACGTATTTTACGTGTCGGTTTAAGCCGTGACCAAGGCCAACTGGAACAAGGCTTAGGCGCGCTGGCCAGCATTGGCTCTGTGGCACCGTATATTGGTTTATTTGGAACCGTGTGGGGCATTATGAATGCCTTTATTGGCCTGGCCGATGTCGATCAGGTAACACTGGCTACCGTTGCACCGGGGATTGCCGAAGCGCTGATTGCCACCGCAATTGGTTTATTTGCCGCAATTCCAGCTGTACTGGCCTTTAACCATTACACCGCCAAAGGTGAAAGCCTCTATTCAGACCGTGCCTTGTTTGCTGAAGAGATGGTGGCCTTATTACAACGTCAGTCTTTGGGTTCAGCACGGGAACATGACTAATGGCCATTCAACGTTCCGGACGCTTCGAGCGTATTAAAAAACCCTTAAAAAGTGATATGAACGTGGTGCCTTACATCGACGTGATGTTGGTGCTGCTGGTCATTTTTATGGTCACTGCCCCAATGATTACCAGCGGCATCAATGTCGATTTGCCGCAGGCCAATGGCAATCCGATTGAATCCAAAGATGCGCCAGCCAGGGTCACTTTAGACAAAGATGGTCATTATTATCTTGAATACAAACAATATAAGGCAGAGCCACTGACTTTAGCTCAGCTCACCGAAATTTTAACAAAAGCACAAACGACTGCTTCTGCTGAAAATAAAAAATTAAATGTGGTGATTCGTGGACACAATACGCGTCCCTATGGCGATGTCATTGCATTAATGGCAAGCTTGCAAGAGGCGGGGCTTGAACAAGTTGGCTTACTCACCGAATCTGTACAATAAGCTATGAAAGATTTTAAAAAGCCACCTTTTAAGCACAATGCACTCGCTCTGGGATTTACCATTGGCGTGCATGTCATTGCCGTGGTGGGTTTACTTTATCTGGGCATGAGCCAGCCACCGGAACCACCCAAACAGATTCGGACCGTGCTGATTAAACCGGAAGATTTACCCCCAGTTACTCGTGAAGAAACCGAGTTTACTGAAACTGCACATAAAAATGTGGCAGCCGAGATTCAGCAAACCGCGACTCCGGTTGAAGATGCCCCGGTGATTCCGGTCGCACCGCCAGCTGCGCCTCAACCAGAACCGGCCAAAGCACAACCAAGCAATACTGCCGCACAGCAACAGGCCGAACAGCAAAAACGCCTGGAAGCACGTGCGCAGGCGGAAGCAGAAAAATTACAGGCACAACAGGCCCAGCGCGCCAAGGCAGAAGCTGAACGTAAAGCCCAAGCCGCTGAAAAAGCCAAGGCCACTGCACAGGCCAAAGCCGAGGCAGAAGCCAAACGCCGCAGCGAAGCTGAAGCCCTGCGTAAGGCAGAAGCAGCAGAAAAAGCCAAACTTGATGCACGTCGTAAGGCGGAAGCGGAAGCCAAACGTAAAGCCGAAGCGGCAGATAAGGCCAAGGCGGATGCGGCAGCCAAGGCGAAGGCAGATGCAGAGGCGAAACGCAAAGCCGATGCTGAAGCCAAACGCAAAGCCGAGGCTGCGAATAAGGCCAAAGCAGAAGCAGCAGCCAAAGCCAAGGCTGAAGCGGAGGCCAAACGCAAAGCCGAAGCAGCTGAAAAAGCCAAAGCCGATGCAGCTGCGAAAGCAAAAGCGGATGCAGAGGCCAAAGCCCGCGCTGAAGCAGAAGCCAAAGCTTCGGCGGCCAAACAGGCGGCTGAAGAAGCGGCACAAAAGAAAGCTGAAGCCAAACGGATTGCCTCTACAGCCAAACGCGATTTTGAAAACAAGATCCGTCGCGCCTGGGATATTCCGGTCGGCTCTTCTGGCAAAACTGCCACGGCACGGGTTACGCTGACCGACAGCGGTTCGGTAGCCTCGGTGATTGTGAACTCCAGTGATCCGGACATGAAAGCCAGTGTCGAGGCCGCGGTACGTGCCGCTGCACCCTATCCAATGCCTTCGGACCCGGATGCACGCCGTGAAGCACGCAGTTTCACCTCAAGCTTTACTGCCAAATAAGCTGACTCGCCATCCTGTCAAAAGCCGGGATGGCCTGTTATTTTTCAGTTACACTGCACAACAAGCGACAAAATTTTATTCACTTTTCACAGTGTTATAACAGTTTGGTCATAATTCTCTGCTTTAAATCTCAAATAAGCATGGCATTATGTAGAACAATCACATCAACAAGAATTATGTTTTGAGTAAATAGCGAATGATGGAAATGAAGCCTAAACATCTACTTTACTTGGCAATTTTTACCGCTTTGGGTCCAATAATGGTCTCTCAAACCCATGCCCAGCTACATCTGGAAATTGCCAAAGCACCTGCAGAAGCCCCGAAAATTGCCATCATTCCGTTTAGTAATGATCAAAGCATTTACCCGATTGTTGAAAATGACCTGAACCGTTCCGGCAAATTCACCAGCTCATCAAAAAACTTGCCGGCAAGTGCAGCAAATAATAGTCCTAATGCCGCTGCCTGGCAGGCCGCCGGTGTACCTTATGTGGTGACTGGTACCAGCAAGCCAACCGCAGATGGTGGCTTTGAAATTCACTATCAGCTGTATGATGTGCAAAAGCAGCAGTATTTATTAAACGAATTACTGACTGTACCGGCTTCACGTACCCGTCAGGCTGCGCACATGATCAGTGACACCATCTATGAAGCACTGACCGGTATTAAAGGCGATTTCAGTGGTCGTATTGCCTATGTCTTGCGGAATCCGGCCACTCCGGAGCAGCGCTATACCCTGCAAATTGCCGACACCGATGGTGAACAGCCAAGAACCATTCTGACTTCACGCGATCCAATCTTGTCGCCGGCCTGGACGCCAGATGCCAAGAAAATTGCCTACGTGTCCTTTGAAACCAAACGCCCTGCGATTTATGTTCAGGATTTATCTACCGGTTCACGTGAAAAACTGGCCAGCTTCCGTGGCTTAAATGGCGCACCAAGCTTCTCTCCAGATGGTTCACGCATGCTGTTTACTGCTTCAATGCACGGCAATCCGGAAATTTACGAGATGGATCTGGGCACGCGTCAACTCAAGCGCATGACCAATGACAGCGCCATTGATACAGAAGCACGCTACGCACCCGATGGTAAATCGTTTATTTTTACTTCAGATCGTGGCGGCTCAGTGCAAATCTATCGCTATGACCTGAACACGGGCAGCAGCAAACGTCTGACCTTCCGCGGCGCATTTAATGCGCGTGGTACTTTAAGTGCCGATGGTAAAAAACTGGCGCTGGTTCATCGTCCAAGTGGCAGCAATTATAAAGTTGCGATTCAGGACATTAATACCGGCATTACCAATATTCTCACCCCAACCAGCCTGGATGAATCTCCAAGCTTCTCACCAAATGGACAGATGGTGGTCTATGCAACCCGTGAAGGTGCGCGTGGCCTGCTGTCCATTATGTCTTTAGATGGTCGTTTCCGTATGAATTTGCCAAGTGAACAAGGTGAAGTGCGTGAACCGGCTTGGGCACCAAAATAAGAGCAACTGAACAACCAAGTTTCATGGAGATGAAAATGAACGCAGTAAAATTATTTGTATTGCCTGTACTGGCCTCAGCGCTGGTGATGACTGGCTGTGCCAACCGTAAGCCCGCAACCGATGTTCAAGCAGGACAAACACCGACCTCTTCAACCACGGTCAATACACAAGGCTTAAGTGATGATGCAGCCTTGAATGCACAAAACCTGGCCGGTGCATCTGCCAAAGGTGTAACTGAAGCCAATAAAGCATTCTTGGCAAAACGTGTGGTGCACTTTGACTATGACAGCAGCGAACTGTCGAATGAAGACCTACAAACCCTACAGGCACATGCACAATTCCTGATGGCCAATGCCAACTCGAAAGTCGCGCTTACAGGTCATACCGATGAACGTGGTACCCGTGAATACAACATGGCCCTTGGTGAGCGTCGTGCCAAAGCGGTTGAAAGCTTCCTGGTCACCACGGGCGTGAATCCGGGTCAATTAGAACCGGTCAGCTATGGTAAAGAAATGCCGGTTAACCCAGGTCATGATGAAAGTGCGTGGAAAGAAAACCGCCGTGTTGAAATCAACTACGAAGCGGTACCACCTTTACTGCGTTAAGATTGCATGATTGAGCAGAGTTGCTCAATATAAAAAAGCGCTCCATCGGGCGCTTTTTTAATACTCAAACACAAGAGCTGAGCCAAATTCTATTTAAGGTGCATCTGCCTGTGCATCTTCTTCATCTTTGGCGGGTTGCATCGACTCAATCATGTCGTGCTTGTTAAATTTCTTGTACTCTGGTTTTGCTTCATACCCCTTCCAGGCCTCTTTGACCTTGTCGGCGCTAATTTCATCTAAACTAATGCCTTCGCTTGGGGTTGGAGTCGCATCAAACTTTAACGTTGTCATATGTGTGCTCCTATATACTGGTTGATTCTGTTCCTTCACATCAACATAGCACTTTCTAGCAGACTTGCAAGGGCAAAATCACGTCAAATAGTTGAGTTTAATTTTTCTTTTAAGCTGTTCTCATCTAAAATATCGGACAAAGTTTTTTTGATCATGCCCGATCGATTCTTATTCGGAGTTTTCCTATTATGTCTTATCGCACCCTGTCCCAATTTCTACAACAACAAAGCGGAAATTTAACCCCTGAACTTGCACAGGTGATTGAGACCATTGCCAACACCTGCAAAACCATTGATCAGGCTTTACAAAAAGGCGCCTTGGCTGGGGTTCTGGGCAGTGCACAAAATGAGAACGTGCAAGGCGAAGAGCAAAAGAAACTCGATGTCATTTCCAATGATTACCTGATTGATGCCTTACAGAAACATCCTAATGTCGGCGGTTTAGCCTCAGAAGAACTGGATGAATTCACTCCGGCACAGGAAAATGGGCAATATTTAGTGCTGTTCGATCCGCTAGATGGTTCAAGCAACATCGACATCAATATGTGTGTCGGCACCATTTTCTCGATTCTTCCGGCAAAAAATGCCGTCACGCAAGCAGCTGATTTCATGCAGGCCGGTGTTGACCAGGTTGCTGCCGGTTATGTACTGTATGGCCCATCAACCATGATGGCCTTAACTGTCGGTGCAGGTGTAGTATTCTTTACTTTTGACCCGGAAGCTCAGGAATTCCTGCTGACTTCGGAAAATATCCAGGTGGCAGCCGATACCAAAGAATATGCGATTAATGCGTCTAACCAGCGTCATTGGGAAGCACCCGTTCAACGTTATATTGATGAACTGCTAGCCGGTAAAACCGGTCCGCGTGAAAAAGATTTTAACATGCGCTGGGTGGCCTGTATGGTAGGTGATATTCACCGTATTCTGTGCCGTAGCGGAATTTTCATGTACCCATACGACCTGAAAGACCCGAAAAAAGCTGGCCGTTTACGTTTAATGTATGAAGCCAACCCGATGAGTATGCTCATGGAACAAGCCGGCGGTGCTTCAACAACAGGCCGAGTGCGTATTCTGGAAATTGAACCGACCGATCTGCATCAACGTGTACCAGTGATCATTGGTTCTAAAAACGAAGTTGATCTTGTTACTGGCTACCACGCCTAATTTTCTCTGATTAACACCTGTGGGTCTGTACTCACAGGTGTGGATGTTCTCCATGCCTACCTTATTTCTCGAATCGAAAGATAATCCTAAAATTAAGCACTTACGCGGCTTGATTGAACAAAACAGCTACCGCAAAAAACAAGGTCAGACTGTGCTTGAAGGTTCGCACCTTTGTCTGGCATGGTTAGAACAAAACCGGAAAATTAACGCGATTTTCACCACCGAAAATGCCCTGAAACATCCTGATCTGAACGATATTCTGGACCAGTATCAGGGTACGGTATTTGTGATTGGCGAGTCTTTATATAAAGATTTAAGTACCTTGGGCACCACCCTTGCCTGTCTGGCCATTGTTGATTTGCCAAGTTCCAGTCAGGCGCTTGACTATCAGGCCGATACCTTAATCCTGGAAAATGTTCAGGACCCGGGTAATGTCGGTACCCTGCTACGCTCGGCTGCTGCAGCCGGCATCCAGCAAATTGTCTGCACCAAAGGCTCCGCCTCGTTATGGTCACCACGGGTATTACGTGCCGGGATGGGGGCGCATTTTTCTTTGCAGACCTTTGAAAATATCCAGCTCGAGGAGATTCTGGAACAGTTTAAAATTCCGGTCTATGTCACCAGTTCACATCGTTCCACCAGCCTGTATGCCAAAGACTTAAGCCAGCCATGCGTATGGATTCTGGGCAATGAGGGTCAAGGTGTGTCGGATTACGCATTGGCACATGCCGAAGCCGTTACCATTCCACAACCAGGCGGACAGGAATCTTTAAATGTCGCGATTGCCGGTTCAGTCTGTTTCTTTGAAATGGTACGTCAACGACTCTAATACGTTAATTTATATTAAATAGGCTGGCCCTATTAAAAAAATAGATTACACTAGAAAAATAATAACTTGTAATGTCAACCGAACCATTATTTTTAACGTTAATAGTGCCATGAAGTTAAAAATAATGGTGGGTATCCAATGACAGGATTTTCCATCTCTATGGATTTAGCACCCAAAAAGTCTCAACCTGAAAGTTTGAGTACTCTGAAGAGTACGGCTGAACAACGCCTGAAAACTTTTATGCACGAGGTCACCGGGCGAGCCTTAGTGATGATGGAAAGTGCCACTCAGGGACAGCATGACATCGCGATGGATCTGGTACAGGAAGCCTTTATTTCCCTGCACAAATCCTATGCCGATAAAAGCACAGATGAGTGGTATCCGCTGTTCTACACCATTTTAAATAACAAATTACAGGACTGGCGACGTAAAGAAGCCCGTCGTGCACAACCCTTTTCATTTTTCCGCAAAGTCAGCCTGGATGACGATGATGTCGAACAAAATGATCTGGTCGATGAACGTGCACTCAATCCTGCTGAGTTTTTGGACCAAGCCATGACTGCTGAAGAAATTCAGGAGGCAATCGCCAAACTTCCGGTGCGTCAGCAACAAGCGTTTATGCTGCGGGCCTGGGAAGGGTTCGATACTCAGACCACTGCCCAGATTATGAATTGTTCTGAAGGCAGTGTAAAAACCCATTATCATCGTGCTATTCAGGCTTTACGCCAGACTCTGGCACATATGAATCCATATCTGGGAGGATCATCAGAATGAAACAAGATGATTTCTTAAAACAAGTGACTTCCAAACTTGATGGACTCGCCCACCACCACAAAGACAAAGCTGTGGTGATGAATCATGTTCTGGATCAGATTCAGGATAAGCAGACATCACGCTATGACCTGTGGAAAATGTCCGGTTTTGCACTTGCGGCTGCCATTGCAGGATTCGTCATTTTACCAAATTCGGTAGAAATGACCGCGCAACCGCAAAATCAGGTGGTGGCTACGCCAAAACTTTCACCACAAATGATGGAAGATCTAGAAATGTTATTGGTGCTGGGTGAGGATAAAGTTCAACATGGCAGCTAAACGTTTAGCATTCGCCTTCTGTGCGCTGGGCTTTTTGCAAACCAGCTTTGCAGGCTTTGAGCGTTTCTGGATTTTCTCCAAAGATGCAGACACAAAAATTGTTGAAAGCTGGGAAACCCTCTCAGATGAAGAACAATTGGCCTTAATCAAGCGTTATCAGAATTTAAAAGAACTGCCGTCCGATAAAAGTGCTTCTTTGCAACAGCGTATGGACTGGTTTATTCAGCTACCCGATGCAGAAAAGCAGAAAATGCGTGAAACCTGGCAAAAAATGAGTACCCAGGAACGCAAGGAACTCGGCCAAAGAATGCAGAAGGCCACGCCTGAAGAACGCGTGCTGATTCGTGAAGAATATATCAATAAATATATCACGCCGACAGAATACTAAGCGATTAAGCCACACATCAACCCAGTGCTGGTCCATAAAAAAGCCTCTTATTAGAGGCTTTTTTACATTCACTGGATTTATGATTTATGATTTAAACTGACGGCGTACACGATATACCGCCATGCCCAATAAACCAAATAATCCAGCAAGCCCTAGACTTCCACCACCGCTTCCTTCAGTATTGCTGTTTTTCGCGGTATTGATCAGGCTGATGGTCGCCTCATTAGACAGCTCCTGTTCAGCATCAAATACCGTGTATTTCAGCTCATAATCAAACGGGCTATAGCTGTTACGCACCTGAATCTGCAGGTTTCCGCCATAACAAGTTTCACGCACATAATCCCCTGGACATGGACCACTCCGGTCTGCCGTGACCAGTACACTTGAAGGTACATTGGTTAAACGGATTGGCAATTCAAGTCCATTGCTATCGGTATAAAAGGCCGGTTTATTTTGTCCAGACAGCAGTGTATTGACAGGTCCATCGCCATCATCACTGTCATTTTCCAGCGGATTGACATTAATTTTCAAATCCGAACCGTATTCAATGGTGTAGCGGTCGGCTTTGGCAATCGGTTTGATGTTCATGAATTTTGCCTCAAGCAAACCACTCGACTGAACACTTGGATCCGTCACCGAAGTAATGGTGTAGGCACAATAGGCAGAATCAATATTCTGAGTCACCTGATCATCGACACGATAGAACAGAATCCGTTTCACATCAGCATCCCATTCGCATTTCAGGTTTGGATCATGCAGCAGTTTACTGCGGTCAAAGGCCGCATCTTCTAAACCACCGCCAATGCCATAGACTTCTGTACTGATATTAAAGTGTTCCGGTTTTAGTTCCAGCAACTGTGCCACGCTACCATCGGCATTTGGTTCATCATGCTTGAGGGCTAATGCAAATGGATCGATATAAATAGTCCGATACTTCTGTTTTTGCTTGGAAAATTTAAGTAAATTTTCATAGTTTTGCAGATCTGCCTGATGTTGGGCCAACAGCTCTTTATTTTTCTCAGGTGCCTGAACCAGCGCTTTTAAATGGTCAATCTCCTGCTGATAGCTGTCAAACAAGGTCACATGCGACACGTTTTTCAGATTGACAATATCTGCTGCGGTCATACGCATGAGTTCAACCGAACCAATTTCACAACTGTTTTTCTGTTCCGGATCTAAAATCAGGGTGCCATCGGTCACACGCTGTAAACCACGCTGATCTGACACTTCACAGCCAAATCCTTCGACATTAACCAGATCCGCATCATTGCCCAGATTTTTTGGATAATATAACGGCAGGAATAAGTTGTAGGCTGAAGCTGACTGCATTGGATAGAGCACATCACTTAACTGCTTGCCACTCAAATTCACCGAGCTCATTGAGTTTTCTTCTGTGCTCGCGAGCGTTTCCGGCAAGTCACACACACCCTGCTCTACACTTTGTGCATTCGGGAAAATTAGCGCATTTCGTGATGAGCTGATATTCGGCTGCCGCTCGGTTAAACTGCCATTGTTCAGTGCATAACGGCATGATTTTCCCGTATTAAATGCCAGGACATTAAATCTTAACACTTTGATGCCTGAATCATCATAATAGAAGGTGCTGACGGCCTCATTTTCGACAATGGTATTGTTATTTAAACTGAAGACCGATTGCGTACTGAGGCGGTGTTCCGGGCCATTGGCCAGGTTAAAAATATGCCCCTGCGTTAAGTTCGCTTTATTTTTGGCCACCGTAGTATTGGTTAAAGTCAGACGCGGCTTGCCACAAAAATCAAAGCTACTCAGGCTGTTGCTGTTGCCATTTTGAATGACACTGCTTTGCTGAATGGTGATATTGGCCTGGGTATCTGCTAGATTTGCCGTACAGTCCATCGCCAGCACACTGCCGACACTGGCGCTGTTCCCCTGAATCAGGCTATTCACCACCGTAATTGGCTGTTCCTGATTATGGGCAGCAATATACAGTGCACCACCCCGCGCTGCCTGCGAATCCAGAATTGCGGTATTGGTCAAGGTCAACGGTCCGGCAACCAGTAAAGCCCCGCCCAGCCCATCGCTATAGCCATTTTTAAGGGTCAGATCGTCAAACATGACATTGGCCTGACTGTCGAGCGTATTAACAATACGATGCAGCCCCTGGCCGTTAATAATGGTCTGATGCGGTATCAGCGCCGGATAACGGTGGGTAATAGGATCTTTCTTGCTGTAATCAAGCGGTGTTGCGCCCATAATCCGCACATTGGACTGCGGGCGTAATTCAGCATTTAACTTGTATTCACCCGCTTGCAGACGGATATAATCCACTGCAATATAGTTGGTATTGCCGACACTACAGCCCCCAAAGGCTTTGTTCTGTTTGGCCGCCACCAAGGCTTCACGTAGCGAACATTTATCCGGGTTTTCACCATTTTCATCGGCAAATGTGGTGACATAAATAGTACGGTCTTCTGCGGCCATTAATGACATGGCACTGACAATCATGACTCCCAAGAGTGCTTTTTTATAATTTTTCATTCCCTTTCCCTGTTTTTATTTTTTACGGCGCCAAGCTGCCAATAACATCAACATGAGCACGCCATAGCCAGCCACTGCTCCGCCAGATGTTTTAATTTTGTCACTATCCATGTGGTTTTCAGGTGCCTGAATCACTTGTACACGAATTTCTACATACGGTTTGGTGGTATTAAAACGTGTACTGGTGGTCACCAGTTTAATTTTAAAAACATCTGCGCCATGCCAAGCAGAATCCGGGGTATAAATAATCTTGCCCTGCTCATCAATTGTCAGTTGGCCTTTGGAACTGGTCTGGGTCTGCTCAATCTGCACACAGCCGGCTTGCCAGGCTTTCCCGGTCGGATTGCTGCTAAACAGGCTATCACAGAACTCGGCTGGTACCAGATCACTATCACCAATTAAATCGCTGACCGACATTTCGGCAATTTCACCGGCCAGAATATCCCGACCAATGAGACCTGAGGCATCAGGTACGGTAATTTCAATTGCACCACGGTCACACAAGGTATTATCCGAAGCTCGGTTCACCCCGCGCTGATCTGCCGAGGCACAAGTAACCTGCTCAGTGGTGCCCACTTGTGCATAGCCTTTGTTGACGATTGGAGAGTCAGCCAGGGTCTGGTAATTCAGTAAAATACGTGGGCGAATATAGCCCAGGAACTGTTCTTCTTTAACCTGATACGGGCAGAATAATGCGTCCTCATCTTCACTCAGCACCTTACAGGCGCCTTCCAGGATATTCCCGCTAAAAATATGGCTACCCTGCCAGATCTGGTTCGGGTAATTGGTATCACCCAGTCCACATTCTTCAGAGACCAGATTGTTTTGCAGCACGCTTTGATCGGCTGCCTCTTTGCTACAGTTAGCAGACTGCGCCGTCACAGGATGTGGATTGGCCAGCAGAATACTGTTGGCAATATAGCCTTTTCCTGCCGGGGCTTCTAAACGTACCCCTGCGCTATTGCCCATTAAAGTGACGTTATTGACCCCGATATTGTCTCTCAGGTTCAGCACATAGCCTTCATTGCGGTTAAAGGTCGTACTGCTGATGGTATTGGCAGCGGCCAGCAGCTTGAGATTTTCGACATCTTCTGTAGGTAACTGGGTGTAGAGGTTGGCAGATGCCAGATCGCTGGTTTTGTTGTCGCTAAACACCGCTGCATAAATCCGGAAGCTTGGCAGTCGGCTATAGATGGCGCCACCCTCGGTGGCATGGTTGTGCTGGATTAAACTGTTTTTAATTTCAATAAAGGCTGGCGCGATATTCTCTCCCTCTTCAGCCAGATTATAGATGGCGCCGCCCTGGTTGGCTCGACCCTGACTCAGCTTGACATAATCCAGCACCAGGTATTCATGGTTCAGAATCAGACCGCCCTGATTGGGACGGCAACTGTCGCTGCCACAGCCTTGCAGGCTGACTTCGCTCAGGTTGACCTGAATACGTTTATCATCGCTGCTTTCAATATGAAAAATACGTTCATTACCAGCCATTTCGATAATGGCATTGTTCAGGCCTTTGATATTGTTTTCTTTCAAGCCGGTGTCATAGGTGGTTTTAATGCTTAAGGGTTGGGTGATTTTTAACTGCTGATTGAGTTTATAAACGGCGTGTTTTTCTAACAGAATGACATTGGAGGAATTTTCGCCACCGCAGCCATTATGACCTTCTTCCGGCAACCCCAAATTAATATACTCGACTGCTTCGCGCAGTGAGCATTCTTTATCATTGGCTTGAATATCTTCAGTGATAGTGACAACAATATTGCTACTATAAGCATGTCCCGCAATAAACAGCATACCAATGCCGATGCTCCGCTTGAGCATAAGCTTACTCCTTAACCTATTTATTCATTTTTATTTTTAAGTTGCAGCTTCCTTGCAACTAAGACTTATTTTGAGTGTAATTTGTCATAGCTAGAGTAATTACTCAAGTTTTTTTGTATTTTACCGATATTCGTCAATTAATGCGTAGATCTGGCGCAAATTCGCGCCGCTCAGTTTGGTTTTTTCGCCTTTTAGCAGCTGAATCAGTTGTTGCAGGCTTTGTAACAGCATTGAAGTCTGCTGCGGACCATGTAACAGCAAGTAGTCAATAATCTGCTGATCAATCTGAATACCTTTACGTTGCAGCACCGAAGTTACCAAAGCCTGACGGTCGGCAAACAGGCTGCCGGTCGGCACTTTCACACTCACAGCCTGAGTTAAACGGGACTGTAAATCGGGCAATTCCAGTTTCAGTTCAATCGGGGCAAAACGTGATGAAAACACCAATTGCCCGCCCATTTCATTGCTGTAATTGATTAAATGAAATACCGCGCGCTGCCAATGCGGCACGCCGCTAATCGCTTCAATATCATCCAGACAGACCAGATCAAAATGATCTAAAGAGGTAATGGCTTCGGTCGGGGCATCCAGAAGTTCCAGCAAAGAGACTTTAATCGCGGATTTGCCAATTTCCTGATAAGAATCGCAAATCGCCGAAAGCAGATGGCTCTTGCCGGTACCGGCACCGCCATAAACATAAAAACGGTTGACCAGCCCCGCATGCAACTGTCGCACTGCGTCAATTACATGGCCCCAGCCCGGACCAGAAAAATCACTGATTCGGGCATCGAGTTGAGGTTCTATATCAAGCTGCAGTTGACGCATATACAGAATAGGCCTTCGTTAAACATCTTTAGGATCAAGAGGATTCATCTTACTCGATTTTTCAGTCTGTTGCAGTGGCTTTGTCTGATCTTTCTCAAGATCAATATCCACATCCACCTGATCAGTTTCTATGCTGATACTGCCCGTTTGCTGGTCATGATGAATGATAGCCGTCGACTGTCCATACCACTGACTGCGTTCATAGCAATCCCGGGCATGACGCAGCAAGACCACAATTACCGCGGCAACCGGCAAGGCAATTAACATCCCGAGGAAACCGGCCAGTTGCGCACCAGCCAGTACAGCAAATACCACTGCTACCGGTGACAGTCCAATTTTATCGCCCAGTAAAAACGGTTGCAGCACGTAGCCTTCTACCGCCTGACCAATCATAAACACCACCAGCACCAAGAACAGTTGCATCCAGTCGATACCGAACTGCAATAAGGTGGCAATGACCGCAGCAATAATCCCGACCGCAAAACCTAAATATGGGATGATACTGGCCAGACCTGCCACCATCCCGATAATCAGGCCAACGTCCAGACCAATCAGTTGCAGACCGGTGGCATAGACCACACCTAGGAGGATCATCACCAGGAACTGACCTTTGACAAACGCGCCTAATACGTTATGGCATTCATTCACAATATGCAGGGTGCTGCGCTCATACGGACGTGGAATTAAACGGCGCAGACTGTCCAGCATACGGTCCCAGTCGAGCAGAAAATAGAAGGCAATAATTGGAATTAAAACAATGGTCCCGCCAATCTGGATAAAGTTCAGACCGGACTGCGCCACCCGTAAAATCATGGCCTGAATGCTGTCGGCGCTGTAATTGGTCTGCACATAGTCCATGATAATGGTTGACATATGCGTGGTATCAATTTCCATCTCATCGACATTAAAGGTTTCAGAAATCCAAGGCAAAAAGGTGGTATTGATCCAGTTAATTCCGACCGGAATACTGTCGCGGGCAATCATCAGCTGTTTCCAGACCAGCGGAATGATGTACCAGACTGCCACGGTCAGTAGAATCCCGATTCCGACAAAAACGATGCTGATGGATAACCAGCGCGGCACCCCAACCCGATATAAAGTATCAACCAGTGGACTGAACAGATAAGCCACAAGAAAGGCGACAATAAATGGAATAACGACCGGCTTGAGTAAATATAAAATCCAAAAAATTAAAGCTATCCCGGCAAGGATAAAAATGCGACGTAAAGTACGATCTGCCATAGAATCTCGCCTTTTTGCAGTGTAATCGTTATATAAAGTAAAATATTTTAATAAAGATAGCATTTTAGCGCATAAATAACATAAGAGTTTCGTATATTCGGGTTATAATCCCCCGCGCGAATGCGGAGACTTCATTATGAGCAACTCAACTTCTAACCCTACCCCTGGTTTAAGCTATAAAGATGCTGGTGTCGACATCGAAGCCGGTGACGCGTTAGTCGATCGAATTAAATCTGTTGCGAAACGCACCACTCGTCCTGAAGTGATGGGCGGATTAGGCGGCTTTGGCGCACTTTGTAAAATTCCTAAAGGTTATGAAGAACCTGTTCTCGTATCAGGCACAGACGGTGTTGGTACAAAATTACGTTTAGCCCTTAATTTAAACCGTCATGACACCATTGGTCAGGATTTGGTGGCCATGTGTGTGAACGACCTGCTGGTTTGTGGCGCAGAACCACTGTTCTTCCTCGACTACTATGCAACGGGTCACTTAAACGTTGATGTTGCAGCCAATGTAGTTACCGGGATCGGTCAAGGTTGTGAGCTTGCGGGCTGTGCACTGGTTGGCGGTGAAACTGCTGAAATGCCAGGCATGTATGAAGGCGAAGATTATGACCTTGCAGGTTTCTGCGTAGGCGTGGTTGAGCAAAGCAAAATTATTGATGGCTCTAAAGTCAAAGCGGGTGATGTTCTGATTGGTGTTGCGTCTTCAGGTGCACACTCAAACGGCTATTCTCTGCTTCGTAAAATTCTAGACGTGAAAAACGTTGACCTGACTCAAATCGTAGATGGCCGTCCGCTGGCAGATGCAGCGATGGAGCCAACCCGTATTTATGTCAAACCTATTCTTGAATTACTTAAATCTGTTGATGTTCACGCAATGGCGCACATCACCGGTGGCGGTTTACCTGGTAACTTACCACGCGTTCTGCCAAATGGTGCGCAAGCGGTAATTAACGAATCCTCTTGGGAATGGCCAGAACTGTTCAAACTGCTGCAAAAAGAAGGCGGTGTTGAACAATTCGAAATGTACCGTACCTTTAACTGTGGCGTTGGTATGGTATTGGCAGTGGATGCAGCGGATGCTGACAAAACTGTTGAATTGCTGAACCAGTTGGGCGAAAAAGCTTGGGCAATGGGTCACATTGTTGACAATGCAGAATCTGTTGAAGGTGCTGACGAAAAAATCCGTGTGATTTTTGCGTAATTGTCTATGTTGAAAATTGCTGTACTTGTTTCAGGCAGTGGATCGAACTTACAGGCCCTGATTGATGCCCGTCTTTCGGGACAAATTGTCGGGGTCATTTCCAACAAACCTGAAGCCTATGCGCTGGAACGTGCCCAAAAAGCCGGTATTGCCACTGCGGTAATTGAACACAAGCAATACCCAGACCGTGAAAGTTTTGATGATGTGATGCATCAACAGCTTTTAGACTGGGAGGTTGATCTGGTGGTGCTGGCAGGCTTTATGCGCATTTTAAGCGCCAAGTTTGTTAAAGCCTGGGAAGGGAAAATGCTGAACATTCACCCTTCTCTGCTGCCGCATTACAAAGGCATGCATACTCATCAACGGGTGTTAAACACGGGTGATGTCTATCATGGCTGTACGGTACATTATGTGACTGCCGAGCTGGATGCCGGTCAGGCGCTGGCCCAAGGGGTACTTACTGTATCGCATCAGGACAGCGTGGAAAGCTTGGCCAATCGTGTGCATGTGCTGGAACATCTGATTTATCCGCAAGTGGTGGAATGGATTTGTAGTGGTACGCTGCAGCACACACCAAACGCGGTGCTGTATCGTGGTCAGGTGTTAGCGCAACCGCTACAGTTCTGTCAGCGCTAAAATAAAAAGTAATATCTATAAAAAAACGCATCCTCGGATGCGTTTTTTTATGACCTGATTTTTCCCAAAAGTAATCTTAAGGTGCCTGATCCTTTAATAAGGATTTAATCATCTGTGCCACTTGCTCAGGCTGTTCCAGTGGGAACATATGACCGCCCGGCGCAACATGAAAAGGAATCCCGAATTTCTTCTCAATTTGCTGTGGAAACTTGCGGGCCAGAAACGGACCTTTCTCGGCCACCACCAGTTGTGCCGGCACCTTCAGCTTGGCCTGTGGCAACCACCATAAAGATGGATTGGTACGGAAAATCTGTACTTCATCCATTTTAGGAATGGTCAGCGTCACCCCACCACGTACAAGATCTTCTGTCAGTGCATGGTCGATATAAGCCTGAAAACAGTCCGGATCAAAATCTTGATAAAAGCCTTTGGGTCTGAGCAGCTCGGCCGCCTGCTGACGTGACTCCCAATGATCACGGCGGCGTTTAGACAATCCCGCCGGTGACATTTTATCGAGCGCTTTCAGCTTCAACAGTTTCGCTACATGCATCACTAAGGCTTCTTTACCCATGATCATTGGCGGATCCAGCATGATCAGCTGGGAAAACAGTTCCGGGCGTTGCTGCGCGGCCTGAAAGCTCAGCACCGAACCAAGTGAATGACCCAGTGCAATCACCTTGCGGCCTTGTGCCTGCCGCACAATACTGTCAATCACCTGCTGGGTCAGACTGTTCCAGTGATTATCGATTGGATAACGTTTATCTGGCCCGAGCAAAGGCACATCAATCACGTCATAATCATCTTGCAGATGCTGAAATAGTTTTTGATAGACCCGTGACGGTACGCCATTGGCGTGAGCAAAATGGATTAATGGTTTCATTGTAATTTGGTACTTTGTTCAGATTGAATCTGCTGCGATACAGCGCTGGCCATCCCCTGACCTACCGCAGTGCCCATACGACCCAGCATCGAATCTAGCGGATTATATTCAATGGTATAGTTGACGGTTTTGTCGACTTTTAATTCACGTTTTAAAGTATTCATACTGCCCAGACGGTCAATAATCCCCAGTTTCAACGCCTGATCGCCGGTCCAGAATAAGCCGGAGAACAAGGTCGGATCATTGGCTTTTAACTTGTTGCCACGGCCCTGTTTGACTGCAGTAATGAAATGCGCATGCACATTATCTAGTACACCCTGAACATGGGCTTTTTGCGCTGGATCCACCGGTTGTGTCATCGACAGCAATGCCTTATTTTCACCGGAGGTCATGGTGCGATCTTCAACACCCAGCTTTTGCATTAAGCCACTGACGCCATAATTCGGCATAATCACTCCAATCGAACCAACTAGACTAGATGGATTGGCAATAATTTCATCGGCGGCTGAAGCAATATAATAAGCCCCTGAAGCACCGGTATCGCCAATCACCGCATACAGTTTTTTATCCTGATGCTGCTGTTTTAAATACTGGATTTCCTGCCAGATTTCATCGGACTGAACCGGTGATCCGCCCGGTGAATTAATATTTAACACCACCGCCTTACTGCCGGTTGCTTCATAGGCTTTACGCAGTGATTTAATGGTATTTTCACTATTGACGCTCTGTTTATCGGCTGCGATGGTACCCACAATATCGACCACGGCAATATGCGAACTGCTGGTCACGGCCGTAGCGGAATTATTGCTACAGCCTTTACCCATAATCACCAGCAGAATAAAAATATAGGCAAAGGTCAGGAACTTAAAGAAAATTCCCCAGCGTCTGGCGCGGCGCTGTTCTTCAACAGAGGCTAAAACCGCTTTTTCCAGTAACTTCCATTCGTTTCCTGTCGGTTGTTGTGCTGTGGGTGGATGGCTATTCTTGATTTCATTTTCTGGTTTAGGCGGCCAATCGGACATAAAAACAATCCAAAACTCGAGTTAATTTTCCTCCATTATATACGCCGAAAAACTGATTGCTGTCTAAATTGAATGTTTTCCCCTATAATATTTTCATTTTTAACCTTTTCTTTAGATTTCACTATACTGAATGACTGATAAACTCGCCCCAACGACTATCTCTCGTTTACTTCATTTTGTCAGTCGACAGCCCCTCAGCCTTTCACGCTGGGCGGCCCGCATGTTGGCGGCATTTTTGAATGTCTTTCAGCTCAGCAAGACCTCTCAGGTCATTCGCCTCAATTTAAATATTGCCCTGCCGCATTTAGATGCGACCCAGCGTGAACAGCTGGCGCGTCAGGCCATTCGCAATGAACTCACCTCTTATTTTGAGTTTTTTAATATCTGGGGCGCAGAAAACTACAAGAATATTTCCCGCATTCATCAGGTGCATGGCGAACAGCTGTTACATGAGGCACTGGCTGCGCAAAAAGGCGTGGTACTGATTGTGCCGCATTTTGGCACCTGGGAAATCATGAATGCCTGGGTGGCGCAGCACACCGAAATGACCATCATGTATAAACCGGTGAAAAATCCATCGGCTGATGAGTTTGTCCGTAACGCTCGCAGCCGTGAACAGGCCAATCTGGTGCCGACCAATGACAGCGGTATTCGTCAGATTTTTAAGGCACTGAAACAAGGCGGAACCACGGTAATTCTGCCGGACCACACCCCGCATTTGGGGGGTGAAATGATTCACTATTTTGGTCTGCCACTTGAATCCAGCAACCTGAGCGCCAAGCTGATTCAAAAAACTAAAGCCGCTGCCCTGTTTCTGTATGCACTGCGCAATGAACAGCAAGGTTTTGATATTTTCATTGAAGCCATGGACGCACGGCTCTACGACTGTTCTGCCAATGAAGGCACCGCAATGATTCACCAGAAGATTGAACAGCTGATTGCCCAGCATCCGGAACATTATCACTGGAGTTATAAACGCTTTAAGGCACATCCAGCCTTAAGACGGATTTATGAGATTCCTACGGATGAAGCCTTGGCGTTAATTCAAAATACCAAAGCTAATTCCGCTTAATCACGCCGCAGCCAAACCCGCATATGCCGGTACGGTAGCACCTCATTCTCAGTGGGATAAAACTGGATGCTACCCTGCTGCGCGGTCTGCCATAAGGGAATTTTTAAGGCGTTCAGTCGGGCTTTTACCTGCGTGCTCGGATGGCCATAACGGTTATTCAGCCCCGCCGATGCAATTGCCAGTTTAGGCTCCAGCTGTTTTAAAAACTGGTAAGATGAACTGTGCCGGCTACCATGATGGCCAAGCACCAGCACATCCACTTTTAAATCCGGATAATCCTGTAATAACTGATATTCAGTCGGCCAGCCTGCATCACCCATCAATAAAAAGCGAGAATAAGGCTGAGCCTGTGCAAACTCGACCAGCAGCACACAGGAACTTTCATTTTTCTGCTGTTCTACAGGATTTAACTGCTCCGGTTTCGGAGAGAGTACCTGTATCTGGATGCCCGGCTGCCACTGCCATTGCTGTCCTTGCTGGCAATAGTCAAAATGGCTATGAGAATTTACTTCAAGCTGAGCATTGGCATAGACCTGTTGCACCTGTAACTGTGGCTTTAAGGTCTGATAAGCGCCGCTATGATCCTGATCCAGATGGGTCAACCATAAATAATCTAACTGCTGCACGCCTTTGACACTTAAAAAGGGCTGGATAATCTGCCGGCCGATACTCCATTTCTGTTCATCATAATGACCGCCCATATCAATCATCATGCTGTGTTCACGATAGCGTAAAAAGATTGCCTGCCCCTGCCCAACATCCAGCACAGTAAGTTCCACCTGCCGAGAAAACTGGTCCTGAAACAGCAAAGGCAATAAACACAGCGCTGACCAGACTTTAGGCACTAGACCTGCGGGAAGAAATAAAATCATCAGTCCCAGCACCAGACTCAGCAGCATCGGTGGACTCAGCGCAACCGGAATCAGTTGTGGTACAAACAGCAGATCCAGCAACTGCAAACAACCCAATAACAGACTTAGCGCCAAGTCATTGAGCTGAAACAGCAACTGGCTCAGCGGTTCCGCCAGATAAAAACTTAAACCGGCCAGAATATCCAGCGGTACAATCACCAGACCGATCCAGGGAATGGCCAATAGATTACTCAGCGGCGCAATCCAGGCAATCTGCTTGAAGAAGATGATCATCAGCGGAAACAGCGCAATAAAAATTTTCCATTGCGATTCAAATAACAGCCGGAAGCCCTGCCACAATTTCTGCATCAACGTCTGCTGCGGATGCACCGGTTGTTGCCGGAGGGTCTGGTAAATCCTTAACAGCACAAAGCAGGCGCCATAAGACAGCCAGAATGCCGCCGACAGCACACTCAACGGATCAAGCAGCAGCAATAACGAAGCACTACCAATCAGCAAAGACAGCGGCTGTATCGGCTGCTTTAGCAACAGGCAGGCGCCTGCCACCAGACAAATCAGTAAAGTCCTGAGCGCAGGAATTTCAAACCCAACATAGGCACAATATACAAATACACAGCCCATAAACGGCAGCAACAGCAGATAACTTCGGGGCAATTGCGCATATAATTCGGGCCAATAGCGAGTGACCAGGCGCTGCAGCACAAAACACAGCATGGCGGCAAAAATCAGCACATGCGGCCCGGAAATCGCCAGCAAATGACTCATCCCGAAACGCTGAAACTGCTGCTCGGTGGCTTCATCGAGTAAACTTTTATCGCCAGTCAGCAGTGCCAGTATTAAGCCGGGATGCTGCAATGCCTGCTGCTGGATAAAGTCACGAATCTGTAAACGCTGTGTTTCGATCCACAATTTAAATTGCGGCCAGAGTTGCTGATGCTGTCTTAAATGTGCCCCAAATCCCAGCCGATACAGTTCCGATTCAGTCAGTTCCACAATCGACTGGACCTGAAAGCCGCTCATGATATTTTGCTGGAGATACCACTGCTCTACATCAAACGCACCCGGAACGGCAAAACTGTGCGCCGGCAAGGTCTGCCCCTGTAAACGATAATAACGCCCCAGCTGTAGTTCCTGTTCAGCCGGCAGCAAGGCCAGCCATTGCACCGGCTGGCTATGCCGGTTCAGCACCTGAACCGGTTGCCGGAGCTGGCTGCTACCCAGCTGATTGATTTGCTGGACATAGACCACCACCTCTGCCGGCTGGCGGGTCAGTTCACGAAATATCAACCGCTCTTGCAACTGGTTTTGGGCAAAATTCAGCCCCAACAAAAATGTAATGACAAATGCCACACAGGTATTAATCAATTGGATGCTCAGATGGGACCAATGTAAAGCAGCTATTTGCTGTAAAAGCAGGATAATCAGTAACAGGCCTGACAACCAGAGCGGGAAATCCAGCATCGGCCATAGCGTTTTGCCCATACAGGCAATACCTACAATCCAGCCGGCACCCATGATTTTGAACATGTCGTTTTCTGTCTTATTTTTATTTTGAGCAAGCATAAAGCCCACCGGAGTGGGCTTCAAGGGTCATTGATCTGATAATCGGGTTTTAGTCGGGTACCCAGATGCCATCCTGCATATGCAAAATGGTATCGGCCGATTTGGCCAGCTCTTCATCATGGGTCACAATTAGCATGGCCATATTAAACTCACGGCGCAGCTCGCGTAACAGCTCAAAAATCTTGATGGCGGTTTTACGGTCCAGGTTCCCGGTCGGTTCATCAGCCAGCATGACTGCCGGCTTGGTGACAATGGCACGCGCCAAGGCCACACGCTGACGTTCACCACCCGACAGTTCACCCGGTTTATGGGTCAGTCGATGCGATAAGCCCACCCGATCCAGCAGATATTCGGCCTGCTGTTTCACTTCTTTAAAGTTACTTTCCTTACGCAGCATCAAGGGCATCGCCACATTTTCCAGCGCACTAAATTCAGGTAGCAAATGGTGGAACTGATAAACAAAGCCCAGATATTGGTTACGCAAATAACCACGCTCAGCTTCGCCTAAATTGTCAAAGCGCTGGCCATTTAAATAAACCTCGCCCTGACTTGGACGATCAAGCCCGCCAAGGACGTGCAGCAAGGTACTTTTACCTGAACCACTGGCGCCGACAATCGACACAAATTGTCCCTGTTCGATTTTTAAATCGAGGCCGCGCAGTACATCTACTGTGGTTTTGCCGTCAGTAAAATGTTTAGTGACCTGTTTGGCTTCTAGTACAGTTTTATTCATAACGAAGCGCCTCTGCAGGTTGAATTTTCGCCGCGCGTAACGCCGGATAAATTGTGGCCAGGAAACTTAAAATTAAAGACAGGCTGACAATGACCACGACATCTTGCCATCTTAAATGCGATGGTAAGTAGTTAATGAAATAGGCATCAAACAGATTCAAGCCCAAAACATTGTTCAGCCAGGCAATAAAACCACTGATGCTGGAGGCAAAAATAATTCCAAGAATCGCGCCGGAGACTGTCCCGATCACGCCAATCACGGTCCCTTGCACCATAAAGATTCGGGTAATCGTGCCCGGAGATGCACCTAAGGTCCGTAAAATTGCGATATCGGCTTTTTTGTCAGTCACCACCATCACCAGAGATGAGACAATATTAAAGGCTGCGACCAGAACGATTAAGAACAGTAACAGGCTGACCATGGCCTTTTCCATCTGAATCGCACTGAACAGGTTACCATGGGTATAGGTCCAGTCTGAAGCATAGAAATTGGCTGGCAGTTCACTCACAATGTCGTTGGCAACGGTAGGTGCGGCAAAAATATCGTCCAGCTTCATGCGTACGCCTTGTGCGCCATCCGGCAGACGTAACAGGGTCGAAGCATCATTCAGGGCGATATAGCCCATCATCGAATCAACTTCGGCACCAATGCTGAAAATCCCCACAATGGTAAAACGTTTAAAACGTGGCACCACACCAGCCGGTGATGGCGTTGCTTCAGGCAGTACCAGGGTAATACTGTCATTTAAACTGAGGCCCAAAGCATCGGTCATTTGCTTGCCCAGCACAATCCCAAACTCGCCTTTTTTCAGGTTATCAATGCTGCCTTCCACCATATGCTGATGAATAATCGAAACTTTCTTCTCATATTCCGGCTCGATACCAGTCACCATAATGCCGGAAACTTGACCGTGTGCGGTCAACATCCCCTGTAATTGGGTAAACGGTGCAGCACCTGTAACGTGCTCATGTTGCTCAACTTTTTTTGCAAGTTCAGGCCAATCTGTTAAAATCTGGGTAGATGAAACAGTCGCTTGCGGAATCATCCCCAAGACCCGGTTCTTCAATTCACGGTCAAATCCGTTCATCACAGATAACACTGTAATCAGAACAGCAACACCTAAAGTGAGACCGATCATTGAAACCAGAGCAATAAAAGAAATAAAGTGATTACTGCGCCGAGCGCGCGTATATCTCAACCCTATATATAGCGAGATTGGTTTAAACATACCATCTAGTCCGAGGTAATACATTATGGAAAATTTACAGCATCAAAACGCTCAAAATGAACGTCGCGTGATGTCACGTATCGATGCTGCGTTGAGAATCAACTATCAGCTTATTTCTGATCAAGTTGCTCTTAATGATCCTTACGATCCTAATTTTATGTTGCCGCGTTATTTTCTACTACTCGCTGAATTAGATCAATTTGATCATGCGCTTAACTACGAATTAGAACAATTATCTGAAAAAGATCAACAAATTGCTCGAATCTTATCCTTATTCAACCAAAAATTAAACCTGATTACCGGTTCTTTATACGATGCAATTGTACAAAGCATGTTACCTGTACCAGAACAGGTCAACTTTTCCGAAAGCGGTTTAAGCTTCTACAGCGAGCGTGAAATTGCCGATGGCAGCTATATTCACGTGACCTTAAGTCATCCGGAAAATTTCTTTCATATTGCTGCAACTGCCCAGGTGGTCTATAGCAATGCCGAAGATAATGGCCGCTATCGTACCGGGGCCTATTTTATTACTTTACACCCGCAAGACCGCAGCAAACTGGCCGAAGTCATCCAGCAGTGTCAATCTAAATAAGTTTCAGGATGTGCCTGTTTACGTGCCAACGCCCGGCTTGCACGTAAATCATGGAAGAAATATAAGAACAAGCCAAACAATAAGACCAAAGCTCCGATCAGCACTGTCAAGCTCAGGGCTTCCTGATTCAGAAATGCACCAATTAGCAGGGCCAGCATTGGGGTCATGACAGTGGTCAGTGACAATGTGGTCGCCTGAATATTCTGTACCAGCTTAAAATAACAGAACATGGCAATCAGTGAAGCCATCACCACCGTATACAGTAAAGAGAATAAAGCCTTGGTTTCCGGAATTTCAGTCGGTGCATAAGGCCAGATTATTGGCAACATCAAAATTGCCATCAAGGTTGAAATCAGGATTGAACCAGTGGCCTGTGCCACAGGTTCCACCTTGGCATTCACTTTTTTGACCCAGAAAATGGACATGGCATAAATCAGCACGCTCAGCAGCATCAGACCAATCCCGACCGGCTGTACATGCTGGTTTTCTCCGCCCAGACAGATAATACCCAGTCCCAGCACTGCAACCAGCATCCCGAACCATTGCAGTTTTTTCAGACGCTGCTGAAAGGCAAAACGCCCGATCAGGCCGGCAATAATCGGTGCCAGACCAAACATCAGTGCAATCATGCCTGAACTTAAATAGCTGGTGGCCAGATAGGTAAAAATCTGGGAACCAAACAGGCTGCAGGAACCCGCCACATAACTGTGCAGAGCAGTCTGATCAACCGGAAAACGCACTTTGAGTAGCAATAAAAAGACAAAGGCCAGCGGCAAGGCAATAAAAAAACGTAAAGCCAGCGCCCACAGCATATGCAGATCCGACACACTCCAGACAATCGCCAGCGGTGTCGAGGCCCAGATAAACACCAGCAGCATATAAGTCAGGGCAATATTATTTTTTGAAGGCATATAATTCAGCCGGTTTTACGTTTTTGTTTTTGAATGGTCTGATCCAGACTGCTGGAAAATTCACGTTTATCGCGCTCAGAAATTGGCGGTGGCCCACCGGTCTGCACGCCAGCGCCGCGTAGAGTATCCATAAAATCACGTAAATGCAGCCGCGCTTTAACATTGGCAGTGGTATAGATTTCACCACGTGGATGAATCGCAATACCGCCCTTTTCAATCACCTGCGCTGCCAGTGGAATATCTTGGGTCACCACAATATCGTTGGCCTGCATTCGCTCAACAATTTCCTGATCGGCCGCATCTGCCCCGCTCATGACCTGCAGGGATTTAATCCGCACCGATGGGGTAATGCCCACATTCTGATTGGCCACAAAAATTACTTCGAGCTGATAGCGGTCTGAAGCCCGGATAATCACATCTTTTAAAATTCTTGGTAAGGCATCGGCATCCACCCACAGCTTAAATGGCAGCACTTTCAATTCCGGCAATTTTGATGTCCCTAGTGTAGCAAAATTCACTCAACGCCGCGGCGGGAAATACAGGCTTTTTCACCAAGATGATGCTGGAGTAATAACACGCTGGATCAGCTGATTTTGCTTAAACTGCTTGAACTCATCTTTTGACTTTTCTCATCATTTCGGGCATTTTCAAAGGAGAAATCGGCGCCCCGACTTGAAAAATTTAAAACACCCTCGATTAAATAGATTAAGGCCACTCGACATTCTCTTAACGTGCTTATGAAAAATCAGAACAGACCAGACATTATTACCATTGAAGATCAAAGTTTTGGCAGCCATGTAGAGCATTGGACGCTGCTCACCGATCAGCCGAATGTTGATGTTCCCAAATGGTTAGGTCAGGCACTGGATGCACCCATCATGCCAATGGGGCTATGCGCACAAGAATGTGATATGGATGACAGCACCTGGCTGATTCAGGGTCCGGTCAAACAGCCGATTCAACTGGCGCAGGTCATTGCCGTAGAGGCCAATCAGCCGAAAGCGGTTAAAACGGCCTTTCCATGTTTTGAAAGCCCGTATAAAACCCCGGTGACCATTGAACGGATTATTAGCTGCCCTTCCAATACCCAGGCGGTTTTGGGATTAAATCTGGGTGAAAACACCACGGTCTATGCCTTTGACAGTCTGTATAGCGTCAATCACCACCAGTACCAAAAAGACCAGACTTATATCGCGCATCTGAATGGTTGGGCTTACGA
The DNA here is from genome assembly GCF_051949055.1 of Acinetobacter sp. Brlt_5. NCBI lineage: Bacteria > Pseudomonadati > Pseudomonadota > Gammaproteobacteria > Moraxellales > Moraxellaceae > Acinetobacter > Acinetobacter sp. Brlt_5. The sequence goes on along the minus strand of NZ_JAYJLP010000002.1, from coordinate 21,203 downwards.
GCTGGAAGCCGTGGCAGAAGATGAGCAACTGATTGTTGATGATCCGGCCTCGATTAAACATCACCGTGCCTTAAATGATATTCTGGCGGCCAATAATGGTGTTGCCCCGGCCAATTTGCAGGAACAGATTGACGCCTGGGAGCCAAAATCTGAAGAAGATAAAGCCCCGGTGACCGTGAATTTCTCCAAAATGGTGGCCTATTTATATGGTGAAGTCTTAGGACAGGAAGATGAAGCCTGGTTCCAGGGCAATGTGGTCGGTAAAACCCAAACACAGTTTATGAATCAGGATTACACCCTGTATGATGTCTGCCTGATTCATGAAGACAACCAGCCAGCCACTTTAATCCGTATTGCGACCAAAGAACCGAAATTTGCTGATTTTGAAATTGGCCAGTTCATTCGCGGCAATATCTGGATTCAGGTCAGCATTTATGCGAAAAAACAATAATTTATATTTAAAGAAAGATCAGCTTCAATATGAGCTTTCAGCTTGAAGCAGGTCTTTTTTTATCTTTTGAATTTATTTGATTATATTTTATCGGCTTTGTTGCACAAAGATTTCATAACTATATGATTTTAAAAGTTTTGATTATTTTTTGATCCAAAATTAAATTTATTTAAATCAGATGCTTACATATTTATGCAACAAAGCCTATTTTATCCACAGTTTTATTCTAAATAGCACTATTTTAAATTCAAAAACCACTTATTTGTCCACAGTTTTAAATTTTAAAGCTTATTATTTAATCTCTATTGATTTTCATAGACTTAGATTAAGTCTGTTTAAAAATTGAATATTGAATTAAACCAGTCAACAGAATGAAGAAATGATGTTCTGATTTTAAATCGGCTGAAAAGTTTATTAAGGAAAATGTATTTAGTACTTTATTTAACCAATTTTTTATGTTAATAATATGTGACAAATCGAAAGTATCAACGATAAATAGATCACTGGATATAATATCTATGAAAATCGTGCAAGAAGAAAACTTACAATCTGTTGAACATCAAATGGGTCAGCGTTATCGTCTGGATAAAATGTCCTGCCTGTTTTTTGTTCTGGGCATGATGATTTCTGCCTACCTGCTGCATCAATTTATTTTTTAATCCGTATTCCATATCCCATAAAAAAGCCCATCCTGATGATGGGCTTTTTCGTATACGCTGGATTAGCCGTTGCGTTTGGCAAAGTCATCCATAAAGTTAACCAGTGCCTGAACACCTTCAAGTGGCACGGCATTATAAATGCTGGCACGCATACCACCAACTGAACGGTGACCAGCCAGATTCAATAGATGATTGGCTTCCGCTTCTTGCAGGAACTGTTTTTCCAGATCGGCATTGGCCAGCGTAAATGGTACGTTCATGATCGAACGGTTGGCTTCAACAATCGGGTTGGCGTAGAAATCGCTTGAATCGATATAACCATAAAGCAGTTTGGCTTTTTCAAGGTTGGTCTGATGCATGGCATCAACCCCACCATTTTCCAGTAACCATTCAAAAACCAGACCGGATAAATACCAGGCATAGGTCGATGGCGTATTCACCATTGAACCATTTTTTGCCTGATCTGAATATTTCAGGATGCTTGGAATTTCCGGCTTGGCCTGATCCAGTAAATCTTCACGGATAATCACCAGGGTTAAACCTGCCGGGCCAATATTTTTCTGTGCACCCGCATAAATTAAACCAAACTTGCTAACATCTAGCGGTGCAGACAGAATGCTAGATGAATAGTCACACACCAACGGCTTGTTGGTTTCAGGAATGCTGGCAAATTGCAGACCACCAATGGTTTCATTGTCGGCATAATGCACATAAGCTGCATCTGCAGATAAATCCCACTCGCTTTGCGCGCTAATCGCATGTTTACCATCAATCTGAATACCTGCGTTCACGACATGAATATCGCCATAACGCTGTGCTTCTTTTAATGCTTTTTCAGACCAGATACCGGTATGGATATAATCGGCCTTGTCATTTTTACCGAGCAGGTTTAATGGAATTGCCGAGAATTGTAAGGATGCCCCACCCTGCAAGAACAGTACTTTATAGTTCTCAGGAATGTTCATGAGTTTGCGTAAATCGGCTTCTGCTTTTTCTGCAACCGCAACATAATCTTTGCTACGATGGCTCATTTCCATGATCGAAAGGCCTTTGCCGTGCCAGTCCAGCATTTCTGCTTGGGCTTTTTCTAATACGGCAGTGGGTAATGCAGCAGGGCCAGCACAGAAGTTGTACGCGCGCATGATTTTTCCTTGTCAAGGTGAAACACAATAAAATAGGCATTTAACCACATCTTGCTCAGGCTTGCACAAAATTATTTCAATCTTGCCACGCAGATACAGTCGAAAAATCAATATAGATTCACAAGATAATTTTAACTTTTCCAGCAGATTGGAAGCCTATTCATCTCTATATCTGGCCCAATGTGGATGACCTTTTTCTCTTGATTAAATGTAATTTGCGCTGATCTTAAGCATATATGCAGTAATACGCAGCGATCTGGTAAAGCTTAGTAAAATGTAGTGATTAAGAGTGCACTCACTCACCAAATACCTGAATATTCAAGTTGCGGATTTTACTGCTACCGCCCGGCTGTTCAAAGCTGACGTCATATTGCACCAGATTTTTTGGATACGCATATTCATAGCTAATCTTGTACTGCCCCGGCTGATTGCTACCGGTTTCAATACTTTTGGTCATCAGGGTACGCGACTTATACTCGTCTTTTGGAATCACCTTGGCAAAGCGTTTCATGACTTTCTGGTTGTCCTGAAAATGGCTTTTGAGTTCTGGCTCGAGATGATTCAGAAACTGCTCGAACTCGCCATCACGTAAATTGTCATAGGCCGCCTGTGCCACCTGTTCCTGCTGCGGACTCGGATTTGCAATGGCGTCCATGGCTTTTTGACCCAGCTGATCACATCCGGCCAAAGCCAGAACACTCAAGCCTATCCATAATTTAAGCTGCATATCGGGTTATTCCTGTACGGTACTGTGTAAAAAAGGACGCCGAAGCGTCCTTTTCATGAGAAGAAAAATTATTCTTCAGTCGGTTTTTCATCCTGCTCAGCAGCTGCTGCATCGGTCTCTACCGTATCTAAAGCTGTATTTTCATCAGCTAAATCTTCAGAAAATTCATCTTCTTCCACGGCTTCAATCGCTTCTACACCCACCAAGGTTTCATTTTCACCTAAACGGATTAAACGTACACCTTGCGCATTACGACCAGTTTCTGCCACTTCCGAAGCACGGGTACGTACCAGCGTACCGCCATCCGAAATCAGCATCAATTCTTTCGAAGCATCAATGGCCACCGCGCCGACCAGTTCACCGTTACGTTCAGAGGTCTTGATTGCAATTACACCCTTACCGCCACGTTTTTTGGTCGGGAAGTCATCGACCGGAGTACGTTTACCATAACCATTGGCGGATGCACACAGCACTTCACCGGTTTCTGGCACCACGACCAGCGACACAATCCGGCTAACAAAATTGCTATCGGTTGCATCATCTTCGCTATCGGCTGTATCGTCTTCGGCCTCTTCCGCTTGAGCTGCACCAATGGTGACACGCATACCACGCACACCTTTGGCTGAACGGCCCATGGCACGAACATCAGTTTCAGCAAAACGGATTGCCTTACCTTCATTCGAGAACAGCATGATCTGCTGCTCGCCATCGGTAATCGCCACGCCAATCAGGGTGTCTTCTTCGTTCAGTTCAATGGCACGTAAACCGTTAGAACGCACATTGCTGAATTGCTCCAGCTCGACACGTTTAACCGTACCAGACGCTGTTGCCATAAACACATAGAAGTTTTTGCGCAGATTTTCAGCCTGCTCGGCAAATTCTGCAACAATTTCATCATCCAGGTCTGTGGCTGACAGCTCTAGGCCCAGCTGCTTTAACTGAACACGCAAGGCATCCGACAGATCATCACCATCTGCCAGTTCTGCAAATGCGGCTTCAAGTTCGGCATAATAGCTAGCAATTACTTGATTTTGCTGTAATTGTACTGAGTTGGCTTTCACAAAACTACGGAAATCGGCCAGACGCTCTTTGAATTTCTTCGGTGCATCAATTACTGGCAGAATCGCGGTAATGGTTTCATTGGCATCTAATGGCAACAGGTTGACAATTGGACGGCCTTTCGAACCACGTGAAGCTTGTGGCACTTCAAATACTTTCAGGCGATAGACCTTACCGACATCGGTAAAGCACAGTACGGTCGCGTGGTTCGAGGTGACAATCAGATGCTGGATATAATCATCTTCTTTCATGCTTGTGGCAGACTTACCACGACCACCACGGCGCTGAGCCTGATAATCGGACAATGGCTGAGTCTTGGCATAACCGGATTGTGAAACGGTTAACACCACCTGCTCTTCAGGAATTAAATCTTCACGCGAGAAGTCGATGCGGGATTCAACAATTTCAGTGCGACGTGCATCGCCATATTGCTGCAATACCAGCGCCAGCTCTTCACGAATCACCGCCATCAATAAATTAAAGTCATTTAAAATAGCAGTGTATTCAGCGATTTGCGCCAGAATTTCAGAATATTCTGCATGTAACTTGTCTTGTTCCAGACCGGTTAAGCGGTGTAAACGCAGTTCCAGAATCGCACCGACCTGCGCTGGAGAAAGACGATAAACATCTCCATCTAAACCAAATGGACGGCTTAAATCTTCACCTTCAATTTCATCCGGGCGAATAGACACGGAACCGGCTTTTTCCAGCAATGCCACCACACCACCAGCGGCCCATTCGCCAGCCTGTAAACGCTCACGCGCTTCGGCCGGGTTGGCAGAAGTTTTAATGGTTTCGATGATGGCATCAATATTCGCCAAAGCAACGGTCAGACCTTCCAAGATATGACCGCGTTCACGTGCTTTGCGCAGTTCATACATGGTACGGCGAGTCACCACTTCCTGGCGGTGACGGATAAACGCAGCAATGATGTCTTTCAGGTTCATCAGTTTTGGCTGGCCGTTGTCGAGGCAGACCATGTTGATACTGAACGAGTTTTCCAGCTGCGTGTTCAGGAACAGGTTATTGACGATGACTTCGGCGTTCTCACCACGTTTCAAGTCAATCGCAATGCGCATACCGTCTTTATCGGACTCGTCACGTAACTCCGAGATTCCTTCCAGTTTTTTCTCTTTAACCAGTTCAGCAATACGCTCAATGGTTTTGGCTTTGTTAACCTGATACGGAATTTCAGTAAAGACAATGGTGGTACGACCAGATTTCTGGTCTTCTTCAAAATGATATTTACCACGGATATGCAAACGGCCTTTACCGGTACGGTAAGCATCGACAATGCCCGATTTACCGTAAATGATGCCGCCTGTCGGGAAGTCTGGACCACTGATGTGTTCCATCAGGCCTTCAATGCTGATATTCGGATTATCGGCATAGGCCAGGCAGGCATTAATCACTTCGGTAAGGTTATGCGGTGCCATATTGGTCGCCATACCGACGGCAATACCGGCAGAACCATTCACCAGCAGGTTTGGAATACGGGTTGGCAGAACGTCAGGAATACGCTCCGAGCCATCGTAGTTATCGACCCAATCTACGGTATCTTTTTCCAGATCGGCCAGGAGTTCATGGGCCAACTTGGTCATACGTACTTCGGTATAACGCATTGCGGCCGCACTATCGCCATCAATCGAACCGAAGTTACCCTGACCATCCACCAGTTGATAACGCAGACTGAAGTCTTGCGCCATACGAACGATGGTTTCATAGACTGCAAAATCGCCGTGTGGATGGTATTTACCGATCACATCACCCACAACACGGGCAGACTTTTTGTAGGCTTTGTTGTAGTCATTGCCCAATTCGTGCATTGCATAAAGCACACGACGATGAACAGGTTTTAAACCATCTCGTACATCTGGTAATGCCCGTGACACAATCACGCTCATTGCATAATCGAGATATGAATGCTTGAGTTCATCCTCAATGGCAATCGGTCTAATTTCCGATACGCTCATGCATACTCCTTGTTATACAAGCAGATTTCTGCCCGCATTTTATATCGTAAATTTGGCAAAAAATTTAACTCAAAACTTGAGTTAAAAAACGAAAATTTAGCTGGGAATTATAGCATAAATAGTCCTATTTTTGTGTCATCCTGTTCATCTTAATCTTGTTAATTTTCTAATGTTTAATGATTAAATTTTAACTCATTTTCAAAAAACCGAATTTGTAGAACTTGATTCACTTTTTATCAGAATAATCCAGCCCCGGATTTTGCATTTCCCATTAAAAAAAGCACGTCAATCTGCCCCAGATTGACGTGCTTGATCCCAGCAAAGCGATGTTTTAATTGGGCTGGTTGAGTACTTTCCGGTAAGTCATGACCGCAACCACCAGCAAAATAGGCAATAGCATCTCTACGCCTTCTTCAATGGTCATAATAATGACCTCGGTATGCTGCATCAGCTTGATATTAAAGTCTTCATTTAAAGTCGAGCTGGTACGGTCCAACAGCTTGCTCAAACCACCACACAATACCGTCAAGGCAATAAACAGGTAGGCAATATTCGGATTCGACTTAAATTGACGAACAGCCTGCACAAAAATCTTGGCCAGATTGAAAAATACGAAAATAATCGCCAACAGCAAGATAAAACCTAACAGCTTGTCCATAAAGGGAATTTCTGCACTGCGATAAAAATTGGTTTTAATAAAGCTGTCATCGAACAGACGTTTATGAAAATCCATTTCCCTTAAGCCCAACAGCGCAGCGCCCAAAGCAGTAAAAATACGTGTCTTTAACTTCAGCTCCGTATTCAGCACACACAGTACAGCCAGCAAATACCAGAGCCAGGCACTAAAGCTCTCAAACGGTCCCGACTCGCTAAACAGGAATTGAGTCACTTGAACAGGTGCAAATAAGGCGGTATGAACACAGACACCAATATAAATGCCGATCAGCAGAAAACTGATGAATAAGATGTGAGCAGTTTTGGACAGGGACATTACAACGCGGGACAAAAAATGAAAGGCGAATTCTATCACTTTTCATTCAAATGAAACACAAATCTTTTATAAGGCACAGTCATCCTTATTTTCAGGCCTAAAAAACGCCCCTGAACAAAACAGCAAAGTAAAAACTTTTACTGCTTGCGCAAGAGCGTCTTTTTAACCGAAGTTCAGGAATTAGATTTTAGAAACCAATTCTGGAACTACAGTGTTCAAGTCACCTACTAACCAGTAGTCAGCTACTGCATTAATTGGTGCTTCTTCATCTTTGTTGATCGCAACGATCACTTTAGAATCTTTCATACCGGCCAAGTGCTGGATCGCACCTGAGATACCCACAGCGATGTACAGATCAGGGGCAACGATTTTACCTGTTTGACCAACCTGCATATCGTTTGGAACGAAGCCCGCATCAACCGCTGCACGAGATGCACCTTGTGCTGCACCTAGCTTGTCTGCCAGTGGATCAAGTACTTTGTGATAGTTCTCACCTGAACCTACACCACGACCACCTGATACTACAATACGTGCAGCTGTTAATTCAGGACGTTCAGATTTCACGATTTCTTCGTTCACAAACTTAGAAATACCTGCATCGCCTGTAGATGCCGCAGCTTCAACCGCAGCTGAACCACCTTCCGCAGCAACCGCATCAAATGCTGTACCACGTACAGTACCAACAACAATTGCTTCTGAAGATTCAACAGTTGCAATCGCGTTACCGGCATAAATTGGACGCTTGAATGTATTTGGACTATCTACTGCAATAATGTCAGTAATCATGCTGACATCCAGCAATGCTGCAGCGCGAGGTAAAATGTTTTTACCTGTCGTTGTAGATGCTGCAAGGATATGGCTATAGCCTTTACCCAATTCAGCAACCAGTTTTGCGACATTTTCAGCCAGCTGATTTGCATAGGCAGCATCATCAGCCAGTAATACTTTGCTCACGCCCGCAACTTTAGCTGCCTGATCAGCAACTGCTTGCGCGCCAGAACCAGCAACCAATACAGTGATATCACCACCGATTTTTTGAGCTGCAGCCACAACGTTTAACGTTGCACCATTTAGTGCTTTGTTGTCGTGCTCAGCGATAACTAAAATACTCATGATTTATATCCTTCTGTATTAGATCACTTTCGCTTCATTTTTTAATTTTTCAACAAGCTCATCTACAGACTTCACTTGTACGCCCGCTTTACGTTCAGCTGGTGACTCAACTTTTACAGTTTTCAGTTTAGTCCCGGCTGATACACCGTAATCTGCAGGAGACTTGGTATCCAGCGGTTTTTTACGCGCTTTCATAATGTTTGGAAGTGCCGCATAACGTGGCTCATTCAAACGCAAGTCAGTCGTGATGATTGCTGGCAGTGATAATTCAACAGTTTGTAAACCGCCATCGATTTCACGTGTCACTTGTACTTTGTCGCCGTCTACTTTCACTTCAGAAGCGAATGTACCTTGACCTGCGCCCAGTAAAGCACCCAACATCTGACCCACCTGGTTTGAGTCATCATCGATTGCCTGTTTACCTAAAAGGATCAGTTGTGGCTGCTCTTGCTCAACAACACCTTTTAAAATTTTAGCCACTTCAAGTGCGCCAATTTCATCTGCAGTTTCAACTAAAATACCGCGGTCAGCACCAAGCGCCATAGCAGAACGGATTTGTTCCTGCGCTTCTTTAGGACCGATAGAAACAACAACGATTTCTGAAACTGTTCCTTTTTCTTTTAGACGAACCGCTTCTTCCACGGCGATTTCACAGAATGGGTTAATTGACATTTTAACGTTAGTAAGGTCAACCCCACTATTGTCCGGTTTAACGCGAACTTTAACGTTGGCATCAACCACACGTTTTACAGCAACAAGAGCCTTCATGTAATCCTCGGCTGTTTTAGTAAATGTAAAAGATGAGAAAAGTTAAGATAACTCTTCACTTAAATTTTTGTAGGTGTCTTATCTTGCAATGGGTTTGGCATTTCGGTCAAGTCACAATTGCCCAAGAAGCTGTAAAAATGCGTAAAAATAGCTGAACGTTGCGTTCATACTTTTTTCATCCAGCTTAACCCAGCTATATTTCAGCCAGATTAAGCCATATTTTAACCATTGATTTATATTATCTTTTTATCTTATTTATCACATCAGTTGTTCTGATTAACCAGCCAGCACAATAAAATGAATTATTATTCATTTTTTACCATAGCAGACCGAAACCTGGCTATTTTGATGTCATTTAGGATAGCAGTTTGTATCCCCTGCCAGACTTTGGTCTAAGATGACCATCGGTTCATTTCTGTTTTTGTAACAATTCTCTTTTTCACGCTCTCCATATAAAAAAGCATGTCGACCTAGGACATGCTTTTTCTAAATTTCACAGCTTAATTGACCATTAACCAGCTGGCCGCCAGCGCCAGTAAACCGCCAGATGTACCATCAATCCACTTCTGTTTACGTTCATCCAGCTGGGTTTTCTGGGTGATTTTGGCAAAGATCAGACTTAACGCGCAGTACACAATAAAAATTAGCCCAATAAAAATGCAGGACAATAACAAGCCTTGAGTAACGGTATTTCCAGTTTTATCAATAAACTGCGGCAAAATCGCAAAGTAAATCAGCATGCCTTTCGGATTCAACAGTGCCGTAAAAAATCCTTTGCGCACCGGATGACTGCTGCTGCGACTTTCAATCGCCAGCTTTTTCTTGCTCAATACCGACTTGAATAAACCCACCGCCAAATACAGCAAATATGCGATACCTAACCAGCGAATCGCTTCAAATAATAGCGGAAAGGACACAATAATCGCGGCAATTCCCAACGCCACCAGAATCGAATGCACTAGATAACCACAACATACACCGACTGTGGCCATCATGCCTGCTTTTGCATCTTTACCCATCACTTGCGACAAAATGAATAATATATCCGGCCCCGGCGTAAAAATCAGCGGCAACACAGTCAATGCAAAAAGTACCCATACAGACATTTCCTTTTACCCGTCTTACTTGAGAAAGTGAAAATTAGTATCTGCGAAACGCTATAAAATAGGATTTCAAATATTCTATAATCTAAATAATTTTTCAAATTATCTTCTAATTTATGAAGCAATATCCAAAGTCTGTTCGAATAAATCTGGATCGCATCGACAAAAATATCATTCGAGCTTTACAGAACAATGGCCGCATTCAGAATAACGATTTGGCCCGTGAAATTGGCCTGTCGCCGTCCTCCTGCTTAAGACGGGTGAAAATTTTAGAAGAAGCCAGAGTAATCCAGAATTACACTACGGTGGTGGACCCGCATAAGATTGGGTTTCAACTGATTTTATTTTCCCGGATCTGGCTGGTCGGGCAGGATGCCGAAACTATTGATACCTTCATTGAGGCGATGAAAGAATTACCGCAGGTGATGGAGTGCTATATTATTTTGGGGGAATGCGATGCGATGCTGAAAGTGGTGGTGCCCGATTTAGAAAGTTATCGTAAATTTCAGTCCACCCATTTAACCAAAAAAAATGGCATCACCAGTGTCAAAACCGATTTGCCAAGTCAAATTATTAAACAGAGTTTTCAGCTGCCGCTGGAAGATTTATAAGCCTAGTTGGCGATTTTGAAGATTGTTAAGTTGCAGCACGCAAGATAACCTTCTCTTGCTATGCTGCACGCAGTACTTATATTTAAGCCTGCTGACCATCCAAAAAGTCGCGGTGCACGTGGCTTAAATCAATCAGGTCATATTCAGCCAGATTAAACACTTTCCAGACCTGCATAAAATCTTCAGTTGCATCGACGGTTTGGGTCAATTGCTGGCTTTCCTGCCACTGACGATCGGAAATCCATAAATAGCCTTGACCTGTTTCCGTATGAACCGCCTGCACCTTACCTTGTGCGTTAATGCCTTGAATCACGGCCTGTTCAGGTAAAATGGCCTGCATAGCTGGCAGGTTAATTTCCACAAAGTGTTTCACCTGTCTTAAACCATAACCGGCAAAAATTTCTTTTTGCGCCGGACTCAGCTGTTCATATTTTTGTTGAATATCCGAAATCATATCTATGCCTTTACATTTTTCCCAAATCATCAATCAGGTTGGGTCCTTGGAATTTTTGTGCTCGTTCTGAATATTACTCGAGTCAAAAATTAACCCTCTTTATACGCCATCTCCACCTTTATTTTTATTCTACAATGGTGGCACATGCTCATGCCTGACACCTCTATTCTAGTCTTTCACCCGTGAATTGAAAGTCCTTTTCACCTACCTCAATTCAGCCCTGCTCTTTGCGCTGCGCCCTTGGATGAGCCTGATCATAAACCTGCGCCAAATGATCAAAATCGACATGAGTATAAATTTGCGTGGTGGTCAAATTACTGTGCCCCAACATCTCCTGCACCGCACGCAAATCACGGCTATTGGATAACATGTGGCTGGCAAAACAATGTCGCAATAAGTGCGGATGCAAATCGACATTGACACCAGCACGCTGGGCCTGCAACTTGACCCGGTTTTCAATTTGCCGCGCACCGAGTGGCTGACCTTTTTCCGTAATAAACAGCTGCGTATCCGGGACAAAATCACCCTGCCACAGCGGATAAATCTGTAGCCAGCGCATCACACTGTCTTTGGCTTTAGAACCAAACGGTACCACCCGGGTTTTATTGCCCTTACCGGTAATCCGCAATAACTGCCGGTTAAAATCCAGATCTTTAATTCTTAAGCCCTGTACTTCCGCCAGGCGCAATCCACTGGAATACAGCAGCTCTAAAATCGCTTTATCACGGACCCAGAGCTGTTTTTGCCGCTCTGACTCCGGCTCTGGCTGATCTAAAATCTGCTGTACCGTTTCAATATCGACCATGCCCGGCAAAGGACGTGGCTGACGTTTTAACTGAAAATCATCAGCCGGATTAAACGCCAAATACCCCCCCTGTTCAGCCCATTTCATAAACTGGCGAATAGAAGACAACATGCGCTGCAAACTGCTGGAACTCAGCTGCTGCGCTTCGACCTTATACGCCAGAAACTCACGTAAGTCAGCGGTTTCCACATCGGCCAGCGGCATGTTTTTCTGCTGACAAAAATGAAGGAAATCACCAACATCACGTGCATAAGCATGCAAAGTATGTGCCGACTGATGCTGGATTTCGCGTTGTTTCAGCCACATCTCCAGTAACTGTTCAGCACTTAACTTCATCACACCATCCTATGTTCTGGTAAAAAATTGTCTTTTAAAAAGTAGCTTTGCAAAAATAGTCGTGTAAAAAACGGTTGATCTCCCCGGCGACACGTTCAGCCTGCGAGGATGCAAACCAGTGATCAGCATCGGGCATAATCACCAATCGGGCATTCGGCAACTGCCGGGCCAGAAACTCACCAACGGCAACCGGACTCAATTCATCCTGATCGGCCCAAAGCAATAACACCGGCAGATCAATACTGGCCAATTGTTCCGGATGATAATAGGTCTGATCTTCCACAAACCACTGCGGCAGCTTGGCCCATTGCAGGGGTTCAATCTCACGCCAGTCTTTGGCCTGAAACGGAGTTAAATCCAGTCCGCCCGAAGTAGCCATTAACACCAAGGCCCGAAGTCTATTCGGCTGCTGCAATGCAGCGGCTATGGCCAACACTCCGCCCATCGACTGGGCAATCAGAATGCTGTCCTCTTCAATCTGACTGATAACCCGCGTTTTCAGATCGGCCAGACTCTGAATGCTGGCATCGGCTTCTACCCCATCAAAACCGGGATAAGCAATTACGGTTTTCCGGGCCGATGCTGGCAACCGGGCCATTAACGGCTGCCAGAATTGCTGACTACCTGAGGCACCCGGCAGAAAAACAAGTTTATGCATCATCATGGCTCTGCAGGCAAAACTCAAATCATCCTAACATAAAAAAGCACCGTGAATAGAACGGTGCTTTTGTATAGGAAATGGTCAGATTAGCCCTGGAAATAACGTAAATCCAGACGGCCTTCATAGACATTGGTAGTTGGACCGGTCATCCAGACCACATCACCTTCTTTCCATTCGATCTGTAACTTGCCACCCGCCAGTTCAATTTCAACTTTGCTGGCCAGTAAGCCACGGCGCATGCCTGAAACTGCTGCTGCACACGCGCCCGTACCGCAGGCCAGCGTTTCACCGACACCACGTTCAAACACACGTAAACGGGCATGCTGTTCATCCAGAATTTGCATAAAACCGGCGTTCACGCGCTGCGGGAAACGCTCATGCGATTCAATTTGTGGACCTAAACGTGCGACATCAGCCGTCAGAATATCCTGCACAATGGTCACAGCATGTGGATTACCCATATTGACCACATCAATGCTCAGCTTCTCTTCATTGGCCAGCATCAGGTCATATAAGTTATCCGGTTCATCGGCAATAAACGGAATTTCTTGCGGCAGGAATTTCGGCTGCCCCATATTTACCCGCACCCAGCCATTTTGACCCAGTTCCGGCTCAACAATCCCGGCTTTGGTTTGCACCTTGATTTTGGTTTTGCTGGTCAGCTGGCGCTCATGCACAAAACGCGCAAAACAGCGTACGCCATTACCACACTGCTCGACTTCTGAGCCATCGGCATTAAAAATACGGTATTTAAAATCGGCATTCGGAACATCAGGTGGCTCAACCACCAGCAACTGGTCAAACCCGACACCAAAGTGACGGTCGGCCAGACGCTGAATGGTCAGACTATCGAAATAGGCGCGCTGGCTGATTAAATCAACCACCATAAAGTCATTGCCCAGACCATGCATCTTGGTAAATTCTAAAAACATCCTGATTTACTCCTTAAGGCAATAAACGCTCACGTTCCCAGAGTGATTCAATGGTTTCACGTTCACGAATCAGATGTGCCTGATCACCATCGACCATCACTTCTGCAGCACGGCCACGGCTGTTGTAGTTGGAGCTCATCACAAAACCATAAGCGCCGGCACCCAGCACTGCCAGTACATCGTTTTCCTGAATGGCAAGATCACGCTCTTTACCAAGGAAATCACCTGTTTCACAGATGGCACCGACCACATCCCACTGTTGGGTTTCGACATCGGTACGTGGCGTCACCGGCTGAATGTCCATCCACGCTTCATATAAAGCAGGACGAATCAGGTCATTCATTGCCGCATCAATAATTGCGAAATTACGGTGATTGGTCGGTTTGAGTAAATCGACTTTGGTCAGCAGCACACCGGCATTGGCGGAAATACTCCGGCCCGGTTCCATATACACTTTCAGGCCCAGTTTTTCTAAAGCCGGGCGCAGTGCATTGGCATATTCTTCAACCGATGGCGGAGTTTCATCTTTATAGGTCACGCCCAAGCCACCACCAATATCAATGTGTTTGAGTGTGATGCCCATCTGTTTCAGCTGCTCGATCATCAGCATGACCCGATCCAGCGCATCAACAAAAGGCTGGGTTTCGGTCAGTTGTGAACCGATATGACAGTCAATCCCGACAATGTCCAGATTAGGTAACGATGCTGCATATTGATAGGTATCAAATACACTATCTGATGGAATACCGAATTTGTTTTCTTTTAAACCGGTTGAAATATAAGGATGGGTTTTGGCATCGACATCCGGATTCACACGTAAAGAAATTGGCGCTTTAACCTTCAGTTCAGCCGCCACTTTCTGAATCCGATCCAGCTCTGCATAGGATTCAACGTTAAAGCAGGCAATGCCCACTTCCAGTGCTTTTTTAATGTCAGCTTCGGTTTTGCCTAAACCTGAGAATACAATTTTCGAAGCATCGCCACCGGCTTTCAACACGCGCGCCAGCTCGCCGCCGGTCACGATATCAAAACCCGCACCGAGCTTGGCCAATACATTCAGCACCGCAATATTGGAGTTTGACTTGACCGCAAAACAGATTTGATGGTCGATAAAGCCAAAAGCACGATCCATATCTAAATAATGCTTTTCAAAGGTTGCTTTTGAATAAACATAAAGTGGTGTGCCAAATTGCTGCGCCAGCTGTTGTAAAGAACATTGTTCGGCGTGCAAAACCCCATTGATGCGGGTGAAACTCATGAATGTATCCTTTCTATGAACGTTAAGGTGTCGTCGTGGAATTCGAAGCTACAGGTGCAGCAAACTGTTGCTGTACCGGTGCAGGTGTCGGCTCTTCAGGATGTTGCTCTGAATCGACATTGGGATATAACAGATATTTGGCACGTTTGTCGTAATTTGGATCACTCGGCAACTGTAAAGCTCCCGATTGACCACAACCGACCAGTACAAAACTGGCTGTCAATAAACTGATGCAGCAAATGACAGAACGCATCTGACCACCTATTTAAAATTTTCCATGAAGTATAACGCGATCACTGCTGTGACCAAAGTGTTAAACGCTAGAGATTAGCCTGTGCTATAAAAAAACGCCAGTTGGACACTGACGTTTTTTGTTGTGCAATGGCTTATTTCTGTTTTGGCTTATAGAAACCGAAATAGCCAATCAGCAGAATCACAAACCAGATCGGACTGATCATTAAGGCTTGCAAGGTATCTGACTCCAGAGACAGCACATAGATCATACTAATAAAGAAGATGATCACCATCCAGCAGGTGAACAGGCCACCCGGCAATTTAAAAGTCGACTGGGCATGCAGTTCCGGACGGGTTTTGTAATAGACAATATAGCTCCAGATAATAATCAGCCAGACGCAAATAAACAGAATGGTCGAAAGCGTGGTCGCCAACGTAAAGGCTTTCACGGTATCGGGTACAAAGTATTGTAACGCCGCACCCAACAGCAGACACACCGCCGAGAAATACAACGCATTGGCTGGTACTGCACGTTTATTTAAACGGCCAAAAGCTTTAGGACCCTGCTGCTCACGTGACAGACCAAACAGCATCCGGCTGGTCGAGAATACGCCACTGTTCATCGACGACATCACCGAAGACAGCACCACCAGGTTCATGATAATCGCCGCGGCCGCAATACCCGCCTGACTGAACAGGTTGACAAACGGCGAGATATTCGGATCAATCTGGTTCCATGGCGTTACCGACATCACAATTAATAAGGCCAATACATAGAAAATGATGATACGTACCGGAATCGAGTTCACCGCTTTCGGCAGGTTTTTCTCCGGATCTTTGGTTTCAGCCGCTGTGGTACCGACCAGTTCTACCCCAACAAAGGCGAAAATCGCAATCTGGAAACCGGCCAAGAAGCCCATAGTACCTGTCGGGAACAAGCCGCCATGACTCCAGATATGCGTAAAGGATGCGACTGCGCCGGCATCTGAGGTAAAGCCGGTAAAAATCATCCATAAACCGACTGCAATCAGCACAATAATGGCAATAATTTTAATCAGTGCAAACCAGAACTCCATTTCACCAAACAGCTTCACGGTCACCAGGTTCAAGCCCATAATGAAGACAATAGCTGCAATACTGATCATCACCCCTTCTTCAGGCGTAAACGGCATCCCGCCATTAAAGAATTGCAGGTAATAAATAATCGCCGACAGGTCTGCAATGCCGATGGTGATCCAGCACAGCCAGTAGGTCCAGCCGACGAAATAGCCGGCCCACGGGCCAATCAGGTCGGTGCTGAAATCAATAAAGGATTTATATTGCAGATTGGACAGCAACAGTTCGCCCAACGCCCGCATCACGCAGAACACCATAAAACCAATAATCATATAAATAATCAGGATCGATGGCCCGGCCAGGCTGATGGTTTTGCCTGAGCCCATGAACAATCCTGTTCCAATCGCGCCACCAATGGCAATCAGCTGTAAATGCCGGTTAGATAAGCTTCGCTGCAGATCGCCTTTTTCTTGTGACGAATTTGTATTTTGATACGACATTATTGAATTCAACTTCAGTGTTAACCACGACAAACTAACGTAAAAGAAATCAGAAAACAAAAAGAAATGCCGCTTCATCTATATTTTCTGCGGAATAATTAAATTTAATTTATTTTTCTTATAACAAAAAGTTATCAATTTATCCAAAGGGAGGATTGACAAGGTTTATATCAATTTTCTTGTCAAAACATAAATTCTGTGTAACAAATAAAAATGCAGCACGCAACTATATCTCTTGCTCAGGATGAGCATGGCATATCAATTGCTTATATAGAAAACAAAATATCTATTTTGAGACATAAGAAGAAACAATGATGCAAGATTTACAAACACTCATGGAAACCCTTAGTGGCTGGGTCTGGGGCCCATATATGCTGGTGCTGATTGTCGGTACCGGGATATTCCTGACCTTCCGCCTGCTGTTCTGGCAATTCCGGATGCTGCCGTTGGCCTTTAAACAGGTTTTTGGCAAACACCCGGACAAACATTCCGGCGATATTTCCCAATTCGCCTCCCTCATGACCGCACTTTCTGCCACCATTGGTACCGGTAATATTGCCGGTGTGGCCACAGCCTGCGTACTCGGTGGTCCGGGCGCCGTATTCTGGATGTGGATGACTGCCCTGTTCGGGATGGCGACCAAATATGGTGAAGGTGTTTTGGCGGTCAAATACCGGGTAAAAAACGAGAAAGGTGAAATGTCCGGTGGTCCAATGTATTACATTGAACGTGGCCTGAAATGGAAATGGCTGGCGCTGATTTTCGCCTTTTTCGGTGCAGTGGCCTCCTTCGGGATTGGTAGCTCGGTGCAATCCAACACGGTAGCACTGGCCGTTGAAAATGGCTTTGGCCTGGAAACCTGGATTACCGGCATCATCATTACCGTATTTTCAGCCCTGGTAATTCTGGGCGGGATTAAATCCATCGCCAAAGCCTCTTCGGTTATTGTGCCGATTATGGCGGTTGGTTATATGGCCGGTGGTTTGGTCATCATCCTGAATAACCTTGAACTGGTGGTGCCAGCACTCAAAATGATTGTCACCTATGCCTTTACCGGTGAAGCTGCCGCAGGTGGTGCGATTGGTGCCGCGATCCGTTATGGTGTTGCGCGCGGGGTCTTCTCCAATGAAGCCGGTATGGGTTCTGCGCCAATTGCTGCCGCTGCGGCCAAAACCGACCATCCGGCACGTCAGGGTCTGGTTTCAATGACTGGTACCTTTATTGACACCATTATTGTCTGTTCAATTACCGGTATTGTGCTGGTCATGGGCTTTATTATGGCCGGCCAGTCTTTTGGTGATCAGAACGGTGCAGTACTGACCATTAGCGTATTCGACAAACTGCTGCCGGGAATCGGGGGCTGGGTGGTGACTTTCGGGGTGATCTTCTTTGCCTATTCGACTATTTTAGGCTGGAGCTATTACGGTGAAAAATGTGCGACCTATCTGCTTGGTGAGAAATTTGTACTGCCGTATCGCCTGATTTACATTGCGTCGGTGTTTATTGGCTGTGTCGCAACTCTAGATCTGGTCTGGCTGTTTGCCGATACCTTTAATGGTTTAATGGCAGTACCGAACTTGATTGCCTTATTGCTGCTGTCGGGTGTAATTGCCAAAGAATCGAAAGATTTTATTGCACGACGCAAATCCGGCGAACTTTACTAAAGCGTTTAGACAAAACTACAAGATTAACCACCTGCGGGTGGTTTTTCTTTGCCGCTGTATCAACAATTTGAAAATCAGCATTTCCTCTGTATGCTGTGGGGCAAGATTTAAAAAACACATTCCAGACGTTTATTTATGGCAAAAGCAAAAAGTGTCTATCGCTGTGAACAATGCGGCGCAGATCATCCCAAATGGGCCGGTCAATGTTCAGACTGTGGTGAATGGAACTGTTTAACCGAAGTCAGTATTGCCCCTGCGGTGACCCATCGTGCCCAGCCACGCATGGGCGGCGGCTATGCCGGTCAGGCTTCAACTGTAACAACTTTAAACCAGATTTCAGTCTCTACCGAAACCCGCCTTGCCACCGGTATTGGCGAATTTGACCGGGTACTTGGTGGTGGTCTGGTCACTGGTTCAGTGGTGCTGATTGGTGGTGATCCCGGGATTGGGAAATCGACCATTTTGCTGCAAACCGCGACCCATATGGCCGCCAGCAACAGCGCAGCCTTATATGTCACCGGTGAAGAATCCTTATCGCAGGTGGCCTTACGCGCGCAGCGACTGGATTTACCGACCGATCAGCTCAAAGTGATGGCTGAAACCTGTGTGGAACGGATTTGTGAGGTGCTGGCCCAGCAACGTCCTGCGGTAGCAATTCTGGACTCTATCCAGACCTTATATACTGAAACCTTACAATCTGCACCGGGTGGCGTATCGCAAATCCGTGAATCGGCGGCGCTCCTGACCCGTTTTGCCAAAAATAGTGGCACAGCATTGTTTATTGTCGGTCATGTGACCAAAGAAGGTGCATTGGCCGGGCCACGTGTGCTGGAACATATGGTGGACTGTGTGCTGTATTTTGAAGGTCAGTCCGATTCCCGCTACCGGATGATTCGTGCGGTCAAAAACCGTTTTGGCGCGGTCAATGAACTGGGCGTGTTTGGCATGACCGATAAAGGCTTGCGTGAAGTGGCCAATCCGTCAGCGATTTTCCTGAGCCGTTATGATGAAGCCATTCCCGGCTCAATTGTGATGATTAGCCGCGAAGGTACACGACCGCTGTTGGTGGAAGTACAGGCACTGGTCGATGATGCACATGGTCAGCCGCGCCGGGTTGCACTCGGCTTAGAACAAAACCGGCTGAATATGCTGCTGGCGGTGATGCATCGTCATGGTGGTGTGCAGACGTCCGGTCAGGATGTCTATGTCAATATTGTCGGCGGGCTGAAAATTACCGAAACCGGCTCCGATCTGGCGGTGCTGCTGGCCTGTGCTTCGAGTATTCGCGGCAAAGCCCTGCCCCAGCAACTGGCGGTGTTTGGTGAAGTCGGTTTATCCGGTGAAATCCGTCCGGTGCCGAATGGTCAGGAACGTCTAAAAGAAGCGATTAAACATGGCTTTAAATATATTATTTTGCCACGTGCCAATGCACCGCAAAAAGCGATTCCAGGGGTGCAGGTGATTGCGGTGGCCCGTTTGCATGAAGCCCTGAGCGAGGCCATGAGTTTAAGTGAAGAACTGCACTAGAGCCTTTGCCCTATTTTTTGAGCTTTTCATGTGAAAAAAGCTGAATTCTGTATTGAAATTCGGGACAAATGCCTGCATAAATACAGGGCGATAAATTTCTTTTTTAAATAGGAAAAATTGATGGAAGTTCGACAGCGTGGTTTGATGGCTGGTATTTTAACAGCTGCCCTCTTGGTTGCCCCTTTAGCAGCCGAAGCAAAACGTGCCGGTGGTGGTAAAAGCCATGGCATGAGCCGTTCAGCAACACCAACTCAATCTTACCAACAGCCTCGTCAAGCTACTCCTGCACAACAGCCTGCTACTGCGCCTGCGCAGCAAAAATCTGGTCCGGGTGTCGGTGGTATGGTCGCTGCGGGTGTTGCAGGTGCTGCGATTGGTGCAGTGGCTGCCAATGCCTTAGCAGATGATCAGCCAGCCAGCCAGGCACAGGCTCAACAGGAGGAAGAAGGAGGAATTCCAGGCTGGATCTGGATTCTCCTCGCTGCAGCAGTCGCCTTCTTCATTTTCCGCAAGATGGGCGCAAAAAAAAAATTAGCAGCCAATAACCCGTATGCGCCAAATAACGGTGCCAACAACGCACCGTTTGGTCAATCTGCTGCTGCACCACGTGCCGGTGGCGATAACACCAATATCTTTGGTCAGAACGTAGGTGGTTCAACCCCAACCAACAATGCGCCATTTGGTGCAGCACCGGTCAATAATGCTGCCTTTGGTACCGCGTACACCAACAGTGGTAACCAGTTACCAGATGGTACGGAGCCAGCAGCCTTTCTGCGTGTTGCACGTCAGCGTTTTAACCATATTCAGTCTATGAATACGGCCAGCAATATTGCTGAAATTCAGCGTTATTTAACCCCTGATCTGTACCAGTCGATGTATCAGGACATCATGGCCAATCAGGATCAGGATGTGGCTGAGTTTTCTAACCTAAATGCGATGGTGGTCGATTCTGCTACTGAAAATGGTCAGTATGTGGTGAGTGTGCGCTTTACCGGTACGGTGAGTGAAGATTTAAACAGCTTGCCACAGCCATTCACTGAAATCTGGCATTTTGTTAAGCCAGCAGGCTCTAGCCAGGACTGGTTGGTTGCGGGTATCCAGCAAGAACACTAATTAAACCTAAGATCAAAAACGGCGGCTTCGGCCGCTGTTTTTGTTTTTGCACCGCCTGCGGAATGT